>CAVAHH010000215.1:0-3671 GCA_963588395.1 bacterium | reverse complement strand
CAATTTTACTCATTTTTGCAATAAAGCATGTATTATCTGCCTCCAGAATTGGCTGTACGCTGCGGGCAGATGCTGCCAAGCTGGCAGCAGTGCTTTTGACGGTGCTGGTGTATTGCTTCGCTAGTGGCAAAATTACACCGGGCCTGCAGGTGGATTACGGCTTTTGGGGCATTGCTACGCCTGTGTTGGCGGCGTTGGGACAAAGCAGGCTGCAGTGCCTGCTGCTTTTGGGCGTGGGCCTGGCGCTGTTGTCTTTTAGTATGGGCGGTGTATAAATTTTTTCGCTGGCGGCCTTGTGTCTGCTAGCACTTTATAACGGTAGGCGGCGCTATGGCGCTGGCATTGCCAAGGGAGTCTTCTACGCCTATTATCCGTTGCATCTGGCGGTAATCTACGGTATAGCGCAAATGACATAAAAAATAACTGCTGACTGACTATGATTTACCATGGTCAGTCAGCAGTTTTATTATGTGGCTTTTATTGGGCGTGCTTGTCCTGTGCGGCCTGCTGGTTGGGTGAGGCGGCAGCATACTTGGTAAGTGCTACTTTGGTGATGCGGAAGTCACCAACGGCACCAGGGCCGTCTACACAGCCGTTGGGGCAGGCCATGCCTTCAAGATAGCTGCAGTCAAGCTTACCTGCGGCAGCAGCCTTGACGTCGCGCAGACAATTATCCAGGCCTGCAGCGTAGTGCGCTGCCCGCACCTCGCCGCCCATGGCAGTGACGGTATCCTTGACGGCGGCTGTAACACCGGCTGTCAGTGGGAAGCTCAACCCCAGCTTGGAGGCATCACGCTCATAGTCTTCGCCGCTCATATCGGCAAACTTAATGTCCCTTCCCTCAAGCATACACATGATTTCCTCAAAGGTCATAACGTAATCAATAACATCGCTATGCTCGGCGGCCTCGCCCTTTTTGGCGATGCAGGGACCGATGAAGACAGTTACAGCACTAGGCCATTGTTGCTTAACCAGTCTGCCACAGGCAACCATGGGGGAATCGGTGGCAGAAATCTTGCTGATAGCGTCAGGAATCTGCTTTTTGATCATCTTAACAAAGGCAGGACAGCAGGAGCTGGTCATAAATGGCTGCTCGGCAGGCACCTTTTCAATATATTCGGCAGCCTCCTTGACGCTGGTGATATCAGCACCAACGCCCACCTCGATGACTTCGGCAAAGCCACCTTTTTTTAAGGCTTCATAAATCTGTCCCATGGTAATTTTTAGACCGTATTGGCCGACGATGGAGGGAGCTACCAAGGCGATAACCTGCTTACCCTGTAAAATTTGGTTGATGACGCGGACAATGCTACTACGCTCATCAATAGCGCCAAAGGGACAGGCGTTGCGGCAGGCACCACAGGTGACGCATTTTTCGTAATCTATAGCAGCCTTGCGGTCGCTACCGATGCTGATGGCCTTCATGGCGCAGGCACGTACGCAGGGACGGTGAATTTCCAAAATAGCGCCATACGGGCACGACTGCTTGCAGCGACCACATTCAATGCACTTGGTCTTATCAATAAAGGCACGGTTCTGTACCAGGCTGATAGCCTTCTTGGGGCAGTTATTCATGCACTTATGAGTGATGCAGTGACGGCACATATCGGTAACGAAGTAGGTTTCGATAGGACATTGGTCGCAGGCTGCAGGTAGTACGTCAATCAGCGGCAGGTCGTTGCGTGGTGGTTCTGTCAACGTTTTTTTTGCTGCTTCGATAATATTTTCCCTGCAGTCCTGAGCCAGAGCCATATCGATGCGGTTTTTGAGCACAGCCCGTTCCTTGTAGACGCAGCAGCGGTAGCGCGGTGTGTCTTCACGCACCTCTTGTAGAATATCATATACGCGTTCAGGCAGCTCACCGTTCCAGGTGTAGCGTGACAGGTGCTCAAGCACCATACGCCTAAGCTGCGCAATAGCAGTTAATTCCATATTTGAATGTCCTCCTTTGGCAACTAGTTATATTGCATTTTGCATTGCACATTCTATGCTGTAAAATTCTTTACGAAAAGCCAAAATCCTGCTGCTTTAGTAATAAATTTGCCGCTTACTGCTATGTGCAGACCCGTGACGTGAAAATTTTTTTTGCATGCCCTCTTTACAAATTGCCTGACAGGCATTATAATACATTCATAAAGCAACGACGTGGTTGTGGGGTGAAAATCCGACAGGTCGTTGCTTTTATTATTTTATATCGCCAGGATGTTATTTCCCAGGTGGTATGTGCAACGAAGCACCGGAGTAGCGCAGGGCGCGGCTGGCGGTGTTTTCTTATTTTACAGAGCTAGAGAGAAGAACAATCTGTAAAGCGCATTATTTTGTATATGAGGGGCTTACGTGAGTAAACCCAAGAAAATTTTCTGAATGAACATTAGGGAGGTTTTACACATGAATGATGTACCGAAATTATTTGGCAGCTTGGTTTTTAATGAAACCGTAATGAAGGATCGTTTACCGACTGCAACCTACAAAGCTTATAAAGCAGCGGTTCTGGAAGGAAATCCGCTGAATCTTGAAATTGCTAATATTATTGCTAATGCTATGAAGGATTGGGCCTTAGAGCATGGCTGTACTCACTTCACCCATTGGTTCCAACCGATGACCGGTATTACTGCTGAAAAGCATGAAAGCTTTATTTCTCCTACCGCAGAAGGCCGTGTAATCATGGATTTCTCCGGCAAAGAATTAATCCAAGGTGAGCCTGATGCTTCCAGCTTCCCGTCCGGCGGCTTGCGTGCTACCTTCGAAGCCCGCGGCTATACTGCATGGGACCCCACCTCCTATGCTTTCATTAAAGATAACTGCCTGTGCATTCCTACAGCCTTCTGCTCCTACACCGGCGAAGTGCTGGATAAAAAGACTCCGCTGCTGCGTTCTATGAATGCTGCCAGCAAAGCAGCCTGCAAGTTGCTTAAAATCTTTGGTATCAACACCATTCGTGTAAACAGCACCGTTGGTCCCGAACAGGAATATTTCCTGGTTGACAAAAAAATGTGGGAAAAACGTAAAGACCTGGTTTATACCGGCCGTACCCTGTTTGGTGCAAAATCTCCGCGTGGTCAGGAGTTGGATGACCATTACTTTGGTATCATCAAACAAAGAGTTCTTTCCTTCATGAAGGATCTGGATGACGAGCTGTGGAAGCTTGGCGTATTGGCAAAGACCGAACATAACGAGGTTGCACCGGCACAGCACGAGCTGGCTCCTATATTCAGCACCACTAACGTTGCTTCTGACCACAACCAACTGATGATGGAATTCATGAAACGCGTTGCTCTGCGTCACGGCTTGGTTTGCCTGCTGCATGAAAAACCCTTTGACGGTGTAAATGGTAGCGGCAAGCATAACAACTGGTCCTTGTCTACCGAAGAAGGCATTAACCTGCTCGATCCCGGCAAGGAACCCTATAAAAATCTGCGCTTCTTGACCTTCCTGGCAGCTATTATTAAGGCTGTTGATGAATATCAGGATCTGCTGCGTGTATCTGTTGCCAGCGCTGGCAATGACCACCGCTTGGGCGCTAACGAAGCTCCTCCGGCAATCGTATCCGTTTTCCTGGGTACTGAGCTGACTGCTGTTTTGGAAGCAATCGCTGCTGATAAGGTTTACAACGGCAACCCCGAAGCCTATATCAAGGTTAGCGAGGATACAATCCCGGCTCTGGTTAAGGA
>CAVAHH010000214.1:0-3676 GCA_963588395.1 bacterium | reverse complement strand
GCTTTTTGGAGGTCGGGATGGTGGTGTTGCGGTCGATAATCTTGGTGAATACACCGCCTAAGGTTTCAATGCCCAGGGAAAGCGGGGTTACATCCAGCAGCAGCACGTTGCCGGTGCCCTCCTCGCCGCTGAGAACGCCAGCCTGGATAGCAGCGCCGACAGCAACGCATTCGTCCGGGTTAACGCCTTTATACGGATCCTTGCCCATGAAGTCTTTGATAGCAGCCTGTACAGCCGGGATACGGGAGGAGCCGCCAACCAAAATTACCTTGCTGATGTCGCTCTTGGACAGGCCTGCATCGCTCATTGCCTGGCGTACAGGACCCATGGTGCGTTCAACCAGATCGCTGGTCATTGCTTCAAATTTAGCACGGGTCAGATCCATATCCAAATGCTTCGGGCCGTCTGCGCCTGCGGTGATAAACGGCAGGTTGATGTTGGTGCTCATAACGCCGGACAGCTCGATCTTAGCCTTTTCAGCAGCCTCACGCAGACGCTGCATAGCCATACGATCGGTGGAAAGGTCAATGCCTTCGGCCTTCTTGAATTCATCAACCATCCAGTCCATAATCTTTTTATCAAAGTCATCGCCGCCCAGATGGGTATCACCATTGGTGGCCTTTACCTCGAATACGCCGTCGCCGACATCCAGGATGGATACATCGAAGGTGCCGCCGCCAAGGTCATAAACCATGATGGTGTGGTCGTCGGTCTTGTCAATGCCATATGCCAGGGATGCGGCAGTAGGCTCGTTAACGATACGCAGAACGTCGAGGCCTGCGATCTTGCCTGCGTCCTTGGTTGCCTGACGCTGGCTGTCGTTGAAGTATGCAGGAACAGTGATAACTGCCTGGGTTACGGTTTCGCCCAGGTAAGCTTCGGCGTCAGCCTTCAGCTTTTGCAGAATCATTGCGGAAATTTCCTCCGGGGAATATTTTTTGTCGTCGATGGTTACTCTGTAGCTGCCCTCGCCCATATGACGCTTAATGGAGCTGATGGTTCTGTCGGGGTTGGAAACAGCCTGACGCTTTGCCAACTGGCCTACCAAACGCTCGCCGTTTTTAGCGAAGCCAACTACGGACGGGGTCAGACGGCTGCCCTCCTGGTTGGTGATGACGGTGGGTTCGCCGCCCTCCATAACTGCAACAACACTATTTGTAGTACCTAAGTCAATACCAATTACTTTAGCCATTTTGTATGTCCTCCTCATTATGCTATCCGCCTGCAGCAGCTGCATTGCGGATTAATATCAATTTATTTATAATCAAGAGCCTTGCCGGCCCTCATTAGCTGTTTAATCGTTGTTGATTACCCGCACCTTGCTGTGGCGGATAACCTTGTCGCCCAGCTTGTAGCCCTTTTCAAAAACCATGTCGATGGTTTCATCCTCAAGCTCGGAGTTCTGCCCGCGCATTACTGCCTCGTGCAGATTGGGGTCAAACTTGGCATCCTGCGCCTCAATCTCGGACACCTGCAATTCCTTGAAGGTATCTTCAAACTGACGGCGGATTTTTTGCATGCCTTCTAGCACTGCCTCCACGTTATCGCCCTTACCGGCGCTGGCCTCGGCACGCTCGAAGTTATCTAAAATCTTGAGAAATTTGCCTACAACGCCCGCCGTAACAAAGGTCGAAAGCTCTTCCTTTTCCTTAGCGGTGCGGCGGCGGAAGTTTTCAAAATCAGCCTGCAGTCTCAGCAGGCGTCTTTGCAGCTCTTCAATCTGCGCATCCTTGGGGTCTACCTCAGGTTCCGCAGTCTCTGCCTGCTCTGCTTGCTGCTCTGCCGCAGCATCAGCTGCCTTTGCTTCGTCCGCAGCCTTTGCCTGCTCTTGCTCCTGCGCCTGTTCTTCGGCTGCAGTATCTTTATCCTTTAATTCATTCTCCTGCAAGGGTCTTCCTCCTTATCAAAGCGCCTGTCGCGCTTTATTTTTCGTTATCAGTACCTGTTTCAAACATTGTCTTTAAATATTTATGCAGATAATCCATAACTGTGATTACCTTGCCATATTCCATGCGCGTCGGTCCTAAAACCGCCATCGTGCCTACTATCTGGCCGTTGAGGCGGTAGGTGGCCTGCACCATGCTGCAATCCTGGATACCGCTGAATTTGTTTTCGCTGCCTATGGTAATCTTCAGGCCGCTGTCCGTGCCTGCCTTCAGCAAATCGCGGACTACGCGCTCCTCCTCGAGTATTCCCAAAAGATTCTTCACGCGCTCCACATCGCGAAACTCCGGCTGATTCAAAAGCTGCTTGGTGCCGCCCAGGAAAACCTTCTGCTGGTTGTACTTGCGCTGCATGCGGCGTATCGACTGCACCAGCGAGCTAAAAAGCAGCTTGTCCTCGGCGATATTGGTATGCACCGCCTCCAGCAGGTCGCCTGTGATGTTGGCCAGCTCCCTGCCCTCTAGGATGCGGCTGACACGTCCTGCCAGGTAATCCAGCTCCTCGTGCCGCATTCCCAGCGGAATATCCACCACGCAGTTGTCTACATTGCCGTCGTCGGTAACTATGCACAAGATGGCGTGCTGCTCATCCAGCGGCAAAAACTTCATATAACGGAAGTGCGCGCCTGCGTCGCGGTTGGCCAGCACCATCGAAACGTTCTTGGTCATACGCGACAAAATCTTGGCCGTAGACTGAAAGATTTCGTCTATGCTGCGGCGCCGCTCGTGGAACCAGCCGTTTATCAGCGCCCTGTCGTTATCAGTCAGCGCCGCCGGCTCAATAAGCGAATCCACATAAAAGCGGTACGCCTGCGCTGAGGGCACGCGTCCTGCCGACGTATGCGGCTGCTCCAGGTAGCCCAAAAGCTCCAGGTCGCTCATCTCGTTGCGGATGGTGGCGGGGCTGAGGCCCAGGTCATACTTGCGGGCGATGGTGCGCGAGCCTACAGGCTCTGCAGTGGAAATGTAATCCTCAATTATGAGCTGGAGAATTTTTTTCTTTCTGTCGTTTAGCATATTCCCACCTCATTTGATTGTTAGCACTCCATCTACCAGAGTGCTAACATCTTGATATTAGAATAGCACTCGCCCTATTTATTGTCAACAGCTTTTTTAGTATTTTTTAACTTATCACAAAAACTTCAAATATTTTGTTACCCACAGCCATACCACGCTCCGTCAGACGCAAATGCTGCGCTGCTGCGTCGTATTCAGCGAGTCCCTGCGCCAAAAAAGGCTGCAGTGCATCGCCAAAGCGCTGCATAACATCCACGTCAAAGCGTGCGCGTGCCTCCGCCAGATCTGCACCGCCGGCGCGTCGCAGGCCCATGAACATAAATTCCTCCAGCTGCATTGCGTCCGTAAGCATCTCCACGTCATATAGGCTGCTTTTTTGCCAGTCATCCTGCGTAAACTGCAGCGCCTGGCGCGTATATTGCACCACGTCCGCACAGGCAGTGCGGCGCGCCTTGCCGTCAAAGCCGCAGGCAGCAGCACCAAAGGCGATATAGGGGCGGTACTGCCAGTAAACGGTGTTGTGACGCGAATATTGGTCGTTTTTGGCGTAGTTGGAAATTTCGTAACGGCCAAAGCCTGCCTGCTGCAAAAGCTGCTGCACCGCATCGTACATATCTGCAGCCTCGTCCTCATCAGGCAAAGGCATTTTACCGGCGTCCACCAAGCGTGCAAGCGGTGTGCCCTCCTCCACAATCAAACCGTAGACGGATATATGC
>CAVAHH010000213.1:0-3693 GCA_963588395.1 bacterium | reverse complement strand
ATTCGTACACGGCCTGGTAAAAATTGCCCTTTTGCGCATCCAGCACGGGGGAAAGCACTACACCCTCCAGTTGGATGTTATAAGCCAAAGCCTTCAGCGTATCTACGCCGTGCAGACGGCATTGCCAGCTATAGGCTATTGCCTCAGCCGTTGCCAGACCGATGCGCAGCCCGGTGAACGAGCCCGGGCCCATGCTCACCGCCAGCAGGTCCACTGCGCCCTTTTTGACGCCTGTACGCGCCAGCAGCTGGTCCAGCTGCGGCAGCAGTCCCTCACTGTGCGTCATCCCCATATTAATAGTGTATTCTGCCAAAATTTCCTGATCACGGCACAAGGCCACTGTACAAACCTTAGTCGCCGTATCAATTGCCAAAGTCAGCATCCTGCTTTACCTCCTGCAACATTTTTTCGTAGCGTGCGCCCTTTGCCGTCAGCAATGCCTTGCGGCCCGGCCCGTCGTGCAGCAGCGTCACCTGCAAGTATTCCTCCGGCAGCTGCTCGCTAAAAAGCTCTGCCCATTCAATCAACGTCACGCCGTCACCGCCAACGTATTCATCAAAGCCTATATCCTCCAGCTCCTCCGGGCGGTTCAGCCTGTATAAATCAAAATGACGCACCTGGCAGCTGCTGCCTTGGTACACGTTCATAATTGCGAACGTGGGACTGGTAACGTCTTCTGCAGCTACTCCTAAGGCCGTTGCCACGCCGCGGCTGAGCAGCGTCTTACCTGCGCCCAGGTCACCCGAAAGGCAAAGCACGTCACCATCCGCCGCATGTCTGCCTAAAAGCTTTCCTAAGGCTTCGGTAGCAGCACTATCCTGTAAATATATTTCCATAAGCATCTCTCCATTTGAAAAAGCGGTACATAGGTACCGCTTTCATGTAAAATCACAACAGTGTAGTATTACGCGTCAACGGGTCTTCAATATCCATATGACCGCATAAGGTAATAACCTTTTTGCCTTCAATCAAAATCTGTACACGCTTGATTTCTGGAAACTCCGTCAATGTGTTGGTAATAGCATAGCACAGCATCAGCTCGCCGTAGGACCCCTGTCCCTTTTTGGCCAGCTCCTTGCTGAAATCGGCATAGGCAGTACCATCCTTGTCAATCTTCAGGCTGCGCACCTTGGTACCGATAGGCACAACGTCATCCATCCTGGCATCCTGCGGCTTGGTAGTTACGAGTGCTATCAAAGCATTTTCCGCCACGGTCTTGCCGTTGTCTTCCATGGTTATCTTTTCTGGCAGCAGCTTTTCACTGCCATCGGCTGCCGCGCGGTACACCACGAAGCTAATTTTTTTAATCTCCTGCGTTGCCGTTGCAGGCTTAGGTGTTGTCTTTTCCGGCTGCCTTACTGCGTCATCGCCGCAGCCGCTCATCACAAACACCAGTACAAGCAGCACCGCCAGCATAATTTTTTTCATATTAACGCCTCCACATGCTGCTTACGCAAAATACTTCTCAATACCATCAGCAATCAAACGTGCCGCCTTCTTCTGGAACCATGCTCCCTTCATCAGCGTCAGCTCCTTTTCGTTGCTGATAAAGCACATTTCAATAAGCGTAGCAGGCATGCTGATACGCTTGATTACATAAAAGTTAGCCTGACGCACACCCAGGTCATCTACACCGAAGTTAGCTGTCAGCTGATTTTGGATGCTCTTGGCTAGCTTCAAATCATTAGCAGTCTTGGGATAATAGTACGAGGAGAAGCCTCCCACGCTTTTATTTACCGAAGAATTTATATGCAGGCTGACAAATACATCGGAATTGTACTTTTCGCCCACGTTGACACGTGCCTGCAACTCCTGGACGTCGCTGGCGTTGGGGCCGTAAACATCTACATCCGTAGTGCGCGTCATATACACCTTGGCTCCCTTGGCCTCCAGCAGCTCCTTAACCATTTTAGTTATCGGCAGGGTGATATCCTTTTCCTTGGTGCCATCACTGCCAATGGCACCGGGGTCGCTGCCACCATGGCCGGCATCCAGGGTGATAACCTTACCGGCAATGCCGCCGCCCGTGCTGAACTTGCCATTGCCCTTGACCACTGCGACCTGCGCCGCCGCACCTGTGCTGGCAGCGCCATCCGCCCTGATCACGGCCGTTGCTCTTTTGCTATTGGTCTTCTTAGCCTCTGTTTTCTTTGTGTCCGTCTTTTTAGCCGTCGCTTTAGTCTTAGCTTCACTTGCAGCCACGGTAGTTGTTTTCTTTGTCACCGTCGTTACAGCAGGTTTGGCTGCGGTGCTCACTCTGGTCGGCCTGTTGCCCACCACCGGCTTATTGCTGACAATGACGCCTGCGGTAGTGCTTTTGGCAGCGACAGCAGCCTGCTGTGATGGTTGCGTAATATCCAGCACCACGCGGAACGGACGGCCCGTTGTCGCATCCTTCTTCAAAACAAAGGCCTTGTAATCCTTTGCTGTAAGCTTTTGCTTGAGCGGCACCTGCACCACCGTGTTGCTGCCCTTACCAAGCACCTGCAACGAGCCAGCAACCATGCTTTTTACAGCACGCCTGTCCGGAGCCTTATCTGATTTTTTGGCATTAACCGTTAACTTAAGATTATTTTCGTCTATATCAACGGCGTAGCCGGCTGTGTCTGTTACATCAACGACAAACCGCAGAACATTATCCTTACTAACGCCCCACTTTACATCCGTTAC
Source organism: bacterium (assembly GCA_963588395.1). GTDB lineage: Bacteria > Bacillota > Negativicutes > Acidaminococcales > Acidaminococcaceae > Phascolarctobacterium_A. The sequence goes on along the minus strand of CAVAHH010000213.1, from coordinate 1,023 downwards.
CTGCGCCGCCTGAGCCACTGCGCACATAAGCGTACAGCAGACCAGCAGCGTCAGCAGAAAAATCTTGCGCAAAAGCTTCACCTCGCCAGTCCATTTTATTCTAACAGTTTATTTTAACACTTTTTATAGATATCTGTAAACTTATTTGCTGGCACACTTTATTCGCCCAACAAAACTTTTTGGCGAGCCTTTGGCAGATACTGCGCCAGCTCACCTGCTGCCAGACCGACATCAATACCGCTCAGCTCTGCTGCCAGGCCATGCAGATATACACCACAGATAACTGCCTCCTGCAGTGAAATCTCCTGCGCTGCCAGGCCTGCAATAATACCCGTGAGCACATCGCCGCTACCACCTGTTGCCAAAGCGCTCGTGCCCGTGCTATTTACGTAAACAGTGCCATTGGGACAGCCAATTACAGTGGGCGCGCCCTTCAAAACAACCACGGCCTGCCACTCTTGGGCATATTTTGCAGCTACAGCTATTCTGTCGCTATTGATCGCTTCAACCTCCAAGCCCGTCAGTCGAGCCATCTCGCCCGGATGCGGCGTCAGCACCTTGGGAACCGTCATCTGCGTCAGGATGTCTGTATGATCCTTAAGCGCCGTCAGTGCATCCGCATCAATAACTACAGGCACCTCTGCCTTCAGCAGCACATCACGCACCACCTGCTGCGTGCTTTCACTGGTACCCAGACCGCAGCCGATAGCGAGTATATCAGCAGCATTGGCAGCTCTTACGATATCTCCTGCAGCACTGCCGCCCAAAATACCGGGCATGCGCTCCAAGAGTCCCTGTACCATAACCTCTGTCAGCTTGCATGCCAAAACGTCGCGGCTGGCAAGCGGTGTGAGCAAGGATACCAGCCCGGCACCGGCCTTCACTGCAGCACCACTGCACAGGGCGGCAGCACCCACGTAGCCCGGGCTGCCGGCACAGACAACGACACGGCCGGCATCGCCCTTATGGGCATCTGCCTTGCGCAATGGCAAAAGCTCCCGCACTACATCCTCAGTCAGGCGG
>CAVAHH010000212.1:0-3706 GCA_963588395.1 bacterium | reverse complement strand
GTGTTATGCCATAATAATCAGGCACCAGACAGCTGGTTGCCAAAAGCTCCAGCACCTCCTCCAGCTGCATGCCCTTGGCCAGCCCCTCGCTGATTTCCTCCTCCAACTTGTTAATGACCTCCAGCCGCATACGCATCAGCCGCGGCGCGTTTAAATTGAGCTCGCGTATGGTGCTTTGGGCCTTGGCCTGCAGCTCGCGCGGGCAGCTGTCCTCGTCCACGTACATGCGGCCGTTGTATTCGGCATAGCGAAAAAGACGCACGTCCCCGGGAATCTTGAGGGGATTGAGGATGATCTCGCTGATTTCCTTGCCGCCCTTGGGCACGTCACAGCTACGGTCACGCTTGAGGCTGGAATAGCGCCAGTCGGCGTCAGGCACCTGCGGCTGGCTGCCACCATGGCACACACCCAAAAGGTTGCGCCAGTCCAGGTGATAATTATGCCCGTGCTCCAATGTGGCGTTTTTAGGATAAAAGTGCTCCACGCGAAAGTCATCAATCTCGTTTTCATCCTCCGCCAGCTTGATGCTGATTTCGCAATAGGCGCATAAGCCGTGCTGGTCACGCAAAATACATTCCTTCACCTGCTTATAGCCATTGCGGCTGCGACGGCGAAAGTGCTCCCACGTCTCCTCGGGGTTACGCAGGCGGTACTGCCTTAATAGCTGGGGCTCTTCCTTGCTCTTATATACACGCTTCATGACCGCCTCCTCCGGAACTGACGCAGCCTGATATCCATATCGGCCCTAAGCAGCGCCGGCTCCCTGCCGTGCGACCATGCGTCCAGTTTTTTGCGCAAGGCCAACGCCTCCTCGCTGTCCCACCTGTCCTCGCTCACAAGCTCCAGGTAATGCTTCAAATCCTGCACTATGGGCAGTGACTGCGGCCTGGGGCTGACGTTTTGGATATCCTGCAACAGCTGGTTGCTGTTAGCTCCCAGCGAAAAATCTACATGACGCACGCCCTCGAACTGCTTGCCCCACATCAGCACGCGGATGCTTTCTGCAGGCGCGCTGCTCAAAACCTGCGGGCTGTGTGTCGTCACCACAAACTGCGCCTTAGGAAAGGCTTTTTGTAAATCCACCAGCACCGTCTGCTGCCACAGGGGATGCAGATGCATATCCACCTCGTCAATCAGCACCAGTCCCGGCGTCTTGAGCGTCGCGTCTCCTCCCAGCTGCGGGTTGAGGCGCACCATGCGGTAAGCTAAATCGGCCACCATGCCGATGATGCTACGAAAGCCGTCGCTCAAATCGTCCACGATCATCTCGCCCATATCAGGATGACTGACGACAAAGCATTTCAGCCTGTAGTTATAATATAAATCCTGCAGCCCCGTGCTCTCCAGGCAGGTGTCGACCGCCTTTTGGATAGCGTTTTTAAGCAGCAGGTTGCGTTTTACCTCGGCACTATATTGCTGCTCGGTCTGCGCACTTTTGGTTACATACTCAAACCATTTGCCAAAGGTGTTATATGACGACGATGGCTCCAAGCATTCCTCATAGCCCACGCTGCGCTGCGTCAGCGGCTTGTCAAAATGCGTCAATAGATGGCTGTCCACCCAAATGCGCTGCGTGCCGTAATACGCCAGCACAGGCAGCAGCTCCATTGCATTGTCTGCTGCAGCACGTGCCAGCTGCTGTCCGTAGGCGCACAGCTCTTCACAGTCATCAACAGCTGCATCACCCTCCAGCAGGCGGCGCGTACAGCTCAGCTTTTTGCCATAGGCTTCGCCCTCCAGGGTAATTTCTGCAGGATAATGGCAAATCATGCCATCAATGTGCCGTCTATCCTTTTTATATAGGGGCACGCGGCGTACATCCTTAGGACTAAGCTGCCTGCCACACGTGCCAAAGGAACGCAGATAAGGCTCCAGGGCAATCGCCAAGGCATCAAAAATCGCCGTCTTACCCTTGCCGTTTTCTCCCACAATAACTGTCAGCCTTGGGTCAAAATCAATATCCAAGGCATCATAGCAACGGAAATTCTTTAATCTTAACCGCTCAATCCGCATAACGTGCGCCTCCGCTTTTATATTTATGCTTATATTATAGCATTATCGCCAGCTATGTTGCAGCTTTACGAAAAAAAGCCAGGAAATATTATCAGTCAAAGCTGCTTTTTGCGGCAGCATGGCCTAAAAAAATGGTTAGCGGCAAATATTTATCGCTACACGCTATATTTATCTATCCAAAGTGCGTGTTTACGTGTATAATAGTGTTATCTATTCTTATTTTTGGAGGGTTATTTAGTGAACATAACAGAAATGGTAGTCTTTTTGGTCTACTTGCTATTCATGCTGTCTATCGGCATTTGGTTCTTTTATAAAAATCGTCACGGCGGCGAAAAAACCTACTTCCTTGGCGGCCGCCAGATGGGACCGTGGGTAACTGCGCTGTCGGCAGGTGCTTCGGATATGAGCGCCTGGGTGCTTATGGGTCTGCCCACATCCATCTACGCCCTTGGTCTTGGTCAGGCCTGGATCAGCATCGGCCTGCTCATCGGCTATTCGCTCAGCTGGATCTTCCAGGCTCCGCGCCTGCGCCGCTTTTCCATCGTGGCCAACGATTCCATCACCATCCCGCAATATCTCAGCAACCGCTTTTTGTCCAAATCGCACGTGCTGCAGGTAATCTGCGCTATCGTCTTTTTGATCGCCTACACCATCTATTCTGCCTCCAGCATCAAGGCCTGCGGCACGCTCTTTAACACCGTTATCGGCATCGACCAGACCTACACCATGTACCTGGCGGCCTTCATCATCATCGGCTACACCTTTTTGGGCGGCTTTTCGGCCGTCTGCTGGACAGACTTTTACCAAGGCCTGATGATTTTGGGCTCGCTTCTGATAGCGCCCATCTTCGCTGTTTCGCTCATTAATCCGCAGGCTGTGGCCGCTATCCCGCCTGACTACTGGAACCCCATGGCCAAAACCACCGAGATTATCTCCGGCTTAGGGTGGGGCTTGGGCTACTTTGGTATGCCTCACATCATCATCCGCTTTATGTCCCTGGGCTCGCAAAAAGAAATGAAAAAATCTGCCATCATCGCCATCAGCTGGACAGCGCTCATCTGCTTCTTTGCTACTATGGTCGGCGTTGTCGGCCGTATGTATCTGGGCATGGACGAGGAAATTAACAAAAACTCCCTGGTTTTCATCGCCATGGTACGCAGCATCTTCCCTGCCATCATGAGCGGCATTTTGCTTTCCGGCGTATTGGCAGCCTCCATGAGCACGGCCTCCAGCCAGCTACTTTCGTCTGCTTCGGCCTTCGCCAGCGACGTGTATAAGCCGGTCATCCGTAAAAATAAATCTGCAGACAAGGAAATGCTGTGGGCAGGACGCATCGTCGTGCTGGTGATTTCCTTTATCGCCCTTTTGATTGCCGATTCTCCACGCGCAGGCAGCATTATGGAGCTTGTCTCCAATGCCTGGGGTGTATTCGGCGCAGCCTTCGGCCCCGCCATCATGCTCAGCCTGTTCTGGCGCAGCTTCACCTTCCAGGGTGCCGTTGCCTGCATCGTAGTAGGCTCTATTGTAGATATCGGCTGGTTCCTTACTATGTCGGCTACAACAGGTATTTACGAAATCATCCCCGGCTTTTTTGCCAGCCTCGTAGCAGGCGTCATTGTTTCCCTGCTCTGCGGCGGTCCGTCCAAGGAAGTGGCAGCGCTTTATGACGAAGCCAACAGCTACACCGAGGAAT
>CAVAHH010000211.1:0-3714 GCA_963588395.1 bacterium | reverse complement strand
CGCAGTAACAAAGGTCACCTGCCCCAACCTTGCACGCACTTCCTGCGAGGTCAACACCGCATAGGTAAGCTCCTCCTGCTTCAGGCCCAAACGCTTACCGATTTCGCGTGCGATAGCATAGCTGCCACCCAAGGCCTTAAAGGCATTCAAACCGAAGCGCTTACTTTCGTCCTTAACATAAAAATTCCGCACGCCAAGCTGCTTTGCCAGCTGCTGCAGCTGCACCAACGGCGTAACGCCGTACTGAGGGAAGCCGGCGTGAAAGCGCTGCACCTGCTGTGCCTGTTCATATCCATATAAGGCAGCAGGCGCAAAGTCATTAGTAGTTGTGTCGCGATGTACTAACTTGATACCTTCCATGCTCATGCTCCTTTTTTCTGCTGCAGCAGCGCCAGTCCGCGGGCAAACTTACTGCGGTCCTCCGCACGCAGGCTCACCTTGCCTGCCACAAGCTCCTTATACGCCAGCAAGTCCTTTGTTTCACCTTCCAACAGCTCCAGCTCCACCTCGTCGATGCTATCTTTAGCACTGCCGGTAGTAATCTCTCCCTTGTCTATAGCCATTTCTATCACAGCGCTCTTGTACTGCAAAACGTAGGTGATGCGTTTAACCATCACCGTAAACAGCGCCTGCACTCCCTGCGGTGCCAAGCTGCTCAGCTCGTAGCCAAGTCCGAGGGCGGCAAAGCCGTCCAGCACAGGCTCAGCCTTAGCTATGGGCAGGTTAAGCTCCAAACGTTCACTGAGGCCGCCGCTGCTTTTTTTACTGGTCTTTACTGTTGCTTCAAAGCTGCCGTCACCCTTATCGCGCACGCGGTAGGCAATGCCATGCGCCGCCAGCGCCATGTCCTGCGTATCATAATAGGTGCTCACCAGCTGACGCTCCCTACGGCTATCCGGACGCACTGCCTGAGTAAAGACATCCAGCATCAACAATTTTGCCAGCTCAGACGGCTGCAGCAGCAGCTTTAATTCAATCTCGGTATTTTTGCTCATCGCCATCACCATCCTTTGTAAATACTTTTAAGTCATCGCTATTGGCGCGCCGCCACCAAAGCAGCGGCAGGCCAAACGCCACCAGAGTCACAGCCACTGCCGCATAAAAGCGTGCCGTACCAAAGGCGTCTGCCAAAAAATTATAGGCAACTGCCCCAGGCAGCATCCCCAAAAGCGTTGCTGCTGCGTAAATTTTATAAGGCAGATGCACGCTTCCTGCAATAATGCTTACGGGATCATACGGAAAAATGGGTACCGTGCGCAAAATGATCATCTTCTTAAAGCTTGCGCTGTCCACAAGATAACCTGTCAACCGCGCGCCCCAGCTACCGCCAAAATTGCGCAAAAGCCAGCTGCCGCCACCAAAGCGACCCAAAAGATAGCAAAAGCTGGCGCAGCCAAAGCCGCCTGCAAGCAAAAAGATAATACCCCACCAGGGGCCAAAGAGCACGCCTGCACTCAAATTCAAAAGCAGCGTCGGGAAGAAAAGCAGCGGCCGCACCGTGTACACTGCAATATAAATCACAGGTGCCCACACCCCGAAGCCCACCACCCAGCGGCGGATATCCTCTGCGCTGTGCGGATGCGGGTTGTAGGGTGATTCATATAAGCCATACACAATCGCACCCAACACCGCAAGATAAACTAGTATGCGCAAAATTAGATATAAATATTTTTTTTTCATGCAAACAACACAAAGCTATACGTCCAATTTGCTCAGCACATCATCTAGCAACTCTTTTAATTCTGGAAAATCATATCTTGCTGTATTATACACATCTTCCATTCTTAACGTTTGATATTTATGCGCCGTCAAATCTCTCATACCAGCGATAGCCTTCCAAGGAATATCATTATAGTTATTTCTGGTATCATCTGTTATATTTTTTACCAATTCACCTATATTTATAACAGTCATACAAACTGCTCTTTTCAACAACTCATCGTTGATAAAATTTTCCAATGACACATCACCTAAAATCTTGACACCTATATCAATTTCCGCAATCACCTTTTTGAGTATAATTACATCTCTACGCGACATATAACTCTATCTCCTTATTCACCTCTAATAAATCATCCTTTTCCAAAGGACCATGTACGATATCCACAGGCATTCCTATGCTCTCTTCAAATGCTAATTTTATTTTTGCCAGTTTTAGTAGAGATACAGGTTCATCAAACTCTACAATCAAATCAACATCGCTGTCTTTCCGAAAAGTGTTATCTGCCCTAGAACCAAAAAGAATTACTTTTTTCATATGATACCTTTGAGCAATATCCTTGCTTTTCGCTTTCAGATCATGCAATTCCATAGCTATATCCTCCTTGTCTTTTTATAACACAAGAAACTTTGCAAATTATAATGAACCCCATGTCAAAACCACGTCTTAAAATTTTAAGTATGCAACAGTTTCCAAAATTTAATCTGCTGGAAAATACTCTGAAAAAATGTACAGCCAACTGCCGACAGTATTTTTTCGTGTCAGCGTATTTTAACGGCTGCATGTTTGACACTTACGGTACTTACCTTAATGCAAATATTTTTTATCATAACACTGTAACTCTAGTTTCCCATCTTTTTTGTAGTAGGTTAACCCAATAGCTCTCTCTCCCATTCTCCACAGAGCTCTATATCGTGATTTACTTGCTTCAGCAAATTTGTTATCATCAGAACCATATTTATTTTTTAAATAATTGTAAGCTGTATTCCAATCACCACTACTACATTCTAACTCTACTGCCATAATTTTATCACCACGTTTATCTAGTATAAATCTACTACTGGATATCTTTATACCTTCAGGCAAACAATCTTCTAACCTCATTTTTATGATACTAGCATTTTTATCGCTATATGCGAGATCACCACCATCACCTCTGACTTCAAATTTTAATTTTTGCATGTAAATAAAGCCGTTATCCCAATGTAATCCCAAGAGATCATTTGATAATTTTTCACGGTCACTGGAATTAGCTTTAATTATATTAGCGTCTTGAGTGCTAGCAGCAGCCCCTTCATTATTTACATATTCTTTCAATTTGCGGTAGTAAAATTGCTGTTTATTCGACAAATTGTATTTAACATTTTTTAAATTATCTTTATCATAATACAATTTCTCCAACATACTTTCTAGTTCCCAATATCTGTTTGCTTTATTTATTGTGTCATTTGTTACTTTGCTATGATACTCTAATGCTTTATTAACTCCCTGAGTCATATATATTTCTCTGACCATATTTCTAGTAACCTCATCAATATTTTGCATATATAATGCTATCGCCTTACGTTCTTGCACAATATCATCTATTTTTTTGTCAATCTCCTGTGTCTTTTTATTGTCAAAGTCATCTAATTCACTATAGACATTTATGTAACTAGAAAGCAAATATCTAAATTCATCTCTACCAGAATCAGGTGTTGCGCACTTAAACTTGTTTCTTTTTATAAAGTCAAAATAAAATTCATCCATAACTGGATTGTTCATATTTTTTATAATATCCACAGCTATTTTACGCTCGACTGTCTCACTATTTTTTTCACTCCTAGTAATATATAACAGTTCATCGTATATTTCGCTTCGCCCTTTGGTCGTTTTTTGCAACCTATTATTTACAAATTCGTCTAAAAACTTTTCATTTTTTGCTAATAAAGCTTGAAAGATTCCTTTTTTAAGTTCCAACAGTGTTTTTGAATTATCAGAGCACAGACATTTCT
>CAVAHH010000210.1:0-3748 GCA_963588395.1 bacterium | reverse complement strand
ACCTTGGGAGAGGGTGACAGAGCAAAGGCGCAGAAAATATTTTCTCTCGTGGTCTTTTCTACTGTTGCCTGTGGCTGCATAATTTCTGTCATCAGCATTATCTCCTTGCGCTCTATCGCCTGTGCCTTGGGAGCAGAAGGAGAAATGCTGGACAATTGCGTGATCTATGGCAGGATAATCCTTGTGACGTTGCCATTTTTAATGCTGCAGTACGCATTTTCCAGCTTGGTGGTTACGGCACAGCGGGCAAGGCTCGGCCTGGTTATTACCGTGGCAGCAGGTCTTATCAACGCTGTGTGTGATGCTCTCTTCATGGTAGTGCTGCCGTGGGGGATAGAGGGCGCAGCGCTGGCTTCTGCCTTGGGCGAGCTGGCAGGTGGCCTTGTGCCGCTCATTTATTTTGCACGCAAGAATAGTAGCCTGCTGCAGATAGGCTGGCCGCATTGGGATGGTGTAGTGCTTTTTAAGGTTTGTACTAATGGTTCGTCTGAGCTGATGAGCAATATTTCGATGTCTGTCGTCGGTATGCTCTATAACATGCAGCTGATGAAGTATGCCGGTGAGGATGGCGTAGCTGCCTATGGTACAATTATGTATGTGGATTTCATTTTCCTGGCGATTTTTATTGGCTATGCGACAGGCGTCATTCCTGTAATCAGCTATCACTATGGAGCAGGTAACAGGGCGAAGCTAAATAATTTGCTACGCAAAAGTGGTGCTATCATTTTGGCAGGCTCGATGGCGATGGTGCTTATTTCGCATGTATTTCCCAGACCGTTGGCGGCAATTTTCGTGGGCTATGATGCCAAGCTGTTAGATATGACGGTGGAGGCCTTTAAGATTTATGCCTTTTCATTTTTGCTGGCTGGCTTTTCTATTTTCGGCTCTGCCTTTTTTACGGCACTCAACGACGGTCTGACATCTGCCGTGATATCCTTTATGCGCACGCTGCTCTTTGAAAGCTCGGCCGTGCTCATTATGCCGTTATTCATGGGAACAGCGGGAATATGGTATTCGATAAATATTGCTGAATTTATGGCTGTATGCATGATTGCCTATTTTCTTATCAGCAAGAATAAAGTTTATGGTTATTGGTAACAAAATCACGTATGGTATAGGCAATAAGTCTGAATAATATGTAGTGCATTTGTATATTGGAATTTAGCAGCATTTTTGTTATAATTAGAGTTAGCTTAAGCAAGCTGCTATTGGCTTTTTGTAAGATAATACATGAGGAGGAAGAGCCATGAAGATAGAATTTACTAAAATGCACGGTGCTGGCAATGATTATGTGTACGTTGACTGCACCAAGGAAATGTTGCCGAACCCGGGCGCTATTTCCGAATACGTCAGCCACAGACGCTTTGGTATTGGCAGTGACGGACTTATTTGCGTCTGCAAATCGGATGTTGCTGATTTTAAGATGCGCATGTTTAATGCAGACCGCAGCGAAGGCAAAATGTGCGGCAATGGTGTGCGCTGCGTTGCCAAATTTGTACATGACAAGGGCCTTACAGATAAAACTACAATTGAGCTGGAAACGCTTTCCGGCATCAAGACTATAGAGATGGTTGTAGAAAACGGCGAGGTTGTGGGCGCTAAGGTTGATATGGGCAAGCCTGTTTTTAAGGCTAACGAAATTCCTATGAACTGCGACCATTACATTTTTGTGGACCAGGCCATCGTTCTCAATGATAACCATGATGATGTGACCAAGGAAAAGGTATTTTATAACGGCACTGCTATTTCTATGGGTAATCCGCATTTCGTAACCTTTGTAGATGATGTGGACAGCCTGAAGCTGGAGGAGCTGGGCCCGCAATTTGAGCATCACAAGTTGTTCCCCGAGGGTGTGAACACCGAATTTGTGCAGGTACTGGATGCCAACACTGTAAAGTTCCGCGTCTGGGAGCGTGGCAGTGGCGAAACCTGGGCCTGTGGCACTGGTGCCAGTGCTGTTACTGTTGCCTGCAACATGCTGAACCGTGCAGGCAAAAAGGGCGAGCCGCTGAATGTGCATTGCAAGGGAGGTTTATTGAAGGTTACTTATGAGCTGAATGACCACGTAACTTTAGAGGGCAATGCTGTTGCTGTTTTTGACGGCGTCATCGACGTTCCGGACAGCGTTATTAATGCGTAACAAACTGGTATTTTGCTAGTCTGTAATAAATTTATATTTAATTCATGGGGGTTTTTCAATGGCGTTTGTAAACGAAAACTACTGTAATTTAAAAGAAAGCTATCTTTTTGCTGATATTGCTCACAAGGTAAATGATTATGCCGCAGCACATCCGGATAAAAAAATTATCCGCCTGGGCATTGGCGACGTTACCCTGCCACTGGCAAAATGCGTTGTAGACGCAATGGCTAAGGCTGTTGCCGAAATGGGCGTGCAGGCTACCTTCCGCGGTTATGGTCCGGAGCAGGGTTATGATTTTGTTCACGAAGCACTGGTTAAGTATTATGCTTCCTTTGGTGTGCATGTAGCCAGCGATGAAATTTTCATCAGCGACGGTGCTAAGAGTGATTGTGGCAACATCACCGATATTTTCAGCAATGCTAACACTATTTTGATTCCGGATCCTGTTTATCCTGTTTACTTGGACACCAATGTAATGTGCGGCCGTAACATCATTTATATGGAAGGTAAGCCGGAAAATGATTTTCTGCCGATGCCGGACGAAAATGTGAAAGCTGACGTTATCTATCTGTGCTCTCCTAACAATCCGACCGGTGCTGCCTACACCAAGGAGCAGCTGGAAAAATGGGTTGCTTACGCTTTGAAGAACGACGCAGTTATTCTGTATGATGCTGCTTATGAAGCTTTCGTAACTGATCCTGCTATTCCGCGCAGCATTTTTGTGATCGAGGATGCAAAAAAATGCGCTATTGAGCTGTGCTCCTTGTCCAAGACCGCAGGCTTTACCGGTACCCGTTGCGGCTATACCGTTGTACCGCATGCATTGGTACGCAAAACCCAAAGCGGTAAAGATATGGAGCTGAACAAAATGTGGCTGCGTCGTCAGACCACCAAGTTCAATGGTGTTCCCTACATCATTCAACGTGGTGCGGAAGCAGTGTTCAGCGAGGAAGGCATTAAGCAATGCCGCGAAAACATTGCCTACTATCAGGAAAACGCCCGTATTATGATGGCTGGCTTTGATAAGGTTGGTATCAAATATTATGGCGGCGTACATTCTCCGTACATCTGGCTGCAATGTCCGAATGGCATGAGCAGCTGGGAGTTCTTTGACTTCCTGCTCGAAAAGCTGCAGGTTGTAGGTACTCCGGGTGCCGGCTTTGGCGCTATGGGCGAAGGCTACTTCCGCCTGACTGCGTTTGGCAGCCGTGAAAATACCATTGAGGCTATGGAGCGCATTGTTAACGGCCTGAAAAAATAATAAGCTGTGAGCTTAGAAAACCGTACTGTGATGACTGTTGCAGTACGGTTTTCTTTTTGCAGGGAGAACTTTGTACTTTCCTTGGCGTGTATACATTATATCTTGCAGCCAAAGCTTGCTTTTTTGACGGCAATATAGTAAAGTAGTAATTAGTTTAAGAGATTATTTCACGAGGAAGGTGTGTTGTTAATGAAGCTGAAAAATTTTTTAAAGGCTGCTCTGTGCAGCGCTATGGTTGTTGCTATGGCCGTAACAGCCGGCTGTGGCGGTGATGGTGATAAAAAGGCCGACAGTGGGAAAAAGGTGCTGAAGGTGGGCATGGAGTGCGCTTATGCACCCTATAACTG
>CAVAHH010000209.1:0-3749 GCA_963588395.1 bacterium | reverse complement strand
AGTGAATGCAGGGCAGATTAAAACCGGTGCGCCGGCGCGCACTGACCGTGTTGCCAAATACAACCAGCTGCTGCGCATTGAAGAGGATCTGGGCAAGGCTGCCAAGTATAACGGCAAAAAGGTATTCTATAACCTTAAATAAGCTTGTAGTATCGGCATAGGCTGTAAGTGCTGAGCTGAAAAAATAGCAGCGGTCCGTACCGCAAAGCAAAAACCTCGGGGACTACTCCCGAGGTTTTTTACATCCAAATAGCATACAAAAGCTAGTAAATGATTGCAGTTGTACATACAATATGTTACAATGGAAGTGGTAAAGGGGGTGCTAGTATGGCACAGGCAGTAATTAGCTTTCGTGTTGATGAAGCTTTAAAAAAGCGGATGGAGGATACTTGTAAAAATATGGGTTTGAGTATGACGGCGGCATTCACTTTGTTTGCAACCAAGGTGACCCGCGAACAGCGTATACCATTTGAAATTACGGCTGATCCGTTTTACAGTGATGAGCATATGGAGATGTTATCGAAGCGTGCCGATGATATGAAGTATGGACGTAATATATCTCAGCATGAGCTGATTGAGGTGGAGTAAATTGTCTAAAACATGGCACGATGGTGCATGGGAGGAATATCTTGCGTGGCAGGAGCGTGACAAAAAGGTACTCAAGAAAATCAATGCTTTGCTAAAGGATATAGCACGTAATGGTTATAATTGCGCTGCCAAGCTTGAGCCGCTGAAGGGAAACCTTTCCGGGTTCTATAGTGTACATATAGACAAGAAAAACAGGCTTGTTTTCAGAATAGTAAACGACGATATTGAAATTCTTGAATGTGGTGGACATTATGGGGATAAATAAGCTCAGATAGTGAAAAAACACTAGCTTTATGCAACATTTTATGGTAGAATACTATGGTACAAAAATGTGAGGAGGTAAGCTTTGTGATTGAAACTGTCTTGATGGTTCTAGAAGTTATCGTTTGCATAGCTCTCATTGGCGCAGTTCTGCTGCAGTCCGGCAAGGGCGGCGGTATGGGCAGTACTTTCGGCGGCAGTGACGGCGCTTTTTTTGGCAAGGGCAATGATTTGGACACAGTAATGGCTAAGGCAACCGTTTGGCTTGGTGCGGCCTTTGCAGTGATTACGCTGGCCTTGGCTAAAATCAATGCTTAGTTCATCATGTTACAAAGAGTGTAACGGCACTCTTTAAATTTTAAATTTTTTTATAAAAAGAAAGGGGTTAGGGTCTTGAGTTATTTAATGATCTCTATCGTTGTTGGTATCATCGCACTCGCAGTTGCTTTGATGCTCAGCAGCGCAATCGGCAAGGCTCCTGCTGGCAATGCACGCATGCAGGAAATCGCCGGTTACATCCATGAGGGCGCTATGGCGTTCCTGTTCCGCGAGTACAAAGCTCTGGCAGCATTTGTAGTCGTAGTCGCAATTGTAATTTCTATTTTCTTGTCTCCGCTTACTGCTGTATGCTTCGTTTGCGGTGCTATCTTCTCCGTACTGGCCGGCTACATCGGCATGACCGTTGCTACCAAGGCTAATGTTCGTACTGCTGCTGCTGCTCAGCATGGCGGCATGCCGGAAGCTCTGAAAATTGCTTTCTCCGGCGGTGCTGTAATGGGCCTTGGCGTAGTTGGCCTGGGCATTGTCGGCGTTGCTGCTGCCTACATGATTTTTGAAAACATTGATATCGTTACCGGCTTCGGCCTGGGCGCAAGCTCCATTGCTTTGTTCGCCCGTGTTGGCGGCGGTATCTATACCAAGGCTGCTGACGTTGGCGCTGACCTCGTAGGTAAGGTTGAGGAAGGCCTGCCTGAGGATGACCCGCGTAACCCGGCTACCATCGCTGATAACGTAGGCGATAACGTAGGCGACGTTGCAGGCATGGGCGCTGACCTGTTTGAATCTTATGTTGGTGCTATCATCTCCGCTATCACCCTGGGTGCAGTTGCATATCCCGGTGGCGAGGGCGTTACGTTCGTATTCGAGCTGGCCTTTGCAGGCATCGTCGCTTCTTTGATTGGCGTTGCTTACGCACGTAGCAGCAAATCCACCAACCCGCAGGCAGCTTTGAACCATGGTACCTATGTTGGCGGCGTTATCGTAATTGCTGCTGCATACTACCTGTCCACCTCTATTTTTGGCAACACTGCTGCTTTCGTAGCTATTGCCTCCGGCCTGATCGTTGGCCTGTTGATCGGTAAAATCACCGAGATCTACACCTCTGCTGACTATGCTTCTGTTAAGAAGATTGCAGCTCAATCCGAAACCGGTCCGGCAACTACCATTATTTCCGGCCTGGCTGTTGGTATGTATTCCACCTTCCTGCCGATGATCTTCATCTGCATCGGTGTAATCCTGGCATTCTTCACCATGGGCGGCGCTAAGGACGCTAACATGGGCCTGTTCGGTATCTCTCTGGCTGCTGTCGGCATGCTGTCCACCACCGGCCTGACCGTTGCAGTTGATGCTTATGGTCCTATCGCTGATAATGCCGGCGGTATCGCAGAAATGTCCGAGCTGCCTCCTGAAGTACGTGAAATCACCGATACCCTGGACTCCGTTGGTAACACCACTGCTGCTATCGGCAAGGGCTTCGCTATCGGTTCTGCAGCACTCACTGCTCTGGCACTGTTCTCTGCTTATGCACACACTGTTGGTCTGAAGGCAATTGACCTGCTGAACCCTGTAACCCTGATTGGTCTGTTCGTCGGCGCTACTCTGCCGTTCGTATTCGGTGCTATGACCATGGAGTCCGTTGGTAAGGCTGCTTACGAGATGATCGAGGAAGTACGCCGTCAATTCCACGAAATCCCCGGCCTGCTCGAGGGCAAGGCTAAGGCTGACTACCAAAAATGCGTAGACATCTCCACCGCAGCTGCTCTGCACGAGATGATTATGCCTGGTGTTATCGCTATCGTTGCTCCGCTCCTGGTTGGCTTCCTGTTTGGTACCGAAGCTTTGGGCGGCTTGATTGGCGGCTCCCTGGCTTCCGGCGTATTGGTTGCTATTTTGATGGCAAACGCTGGCGGCGCTTGGGATAACGCTAAGAAGTTCGTAGAAGCCAGCGGCCGTAAGCATACTCCGGTACATGACGCAACCGTTGTAGGCGATACTGTAGGCGATCCGTTCAAGGATACCTCCGGACCTGCTATGAACATCCTGATTAAGCTGATGACCATCGTATCCCTGGTATTTGCACCTGTACTGGCTGCAAACGGTGGCGTTTTGCTGAGCCTGTTCAAATAATCTTTAAGTAGATAGTCACTTATGAGAGCTGTTGCACGTAATTGTGCAGCAGCTCTTTTATCTTTCTTGGATAAAAACGATAATTATTAGAATTGCAAGTTACTTTTACTTAATGTATACTTTAAACAAAACAAAAAATGCTTGCATTAAACATATTGATATGGTATACTTACACCATTACTGATAGCATTGAACAATGCTGGAGGTGTAACCCCGCTTTATAAATCATTATAAGGGATGTATTAGCAAAGGATGACAGAGGAAACAAGGCAACTCTTGAACGGAATTTGCTTTTGCTCCTTTTAGGTGATTTGTAAAAATATAATTATGGTAGCTGATAAGGCTGCCGTTTCCTGAGGAGGAAAACAAAATGAAAAAATCTTTAGTACTCGCTATGGCTATGGCTCTGGGCGTAACCGCTTCTGCCTATGCTGCAAATCCGTTCAGCGACGTTCCCGCTGGCCACTGGGCTTATGACAGCATCAACAAGCTGG
>CAVAHH010000208.1:0-3771 GCA_963588395.1 bacterium | reverse complement strand
ATATGGTCGATGGATACACCAAAGACTAGCCAATGGGCTCTATCTTCACCTTTTCGGATAATTTCCTCAACGGCTAAGGTATTCTTATCTTTGCGGTTTACAGCTTTATCTAAATCTGATAGGTTATAGTCCCCTCCGGTAGTCCGAATACCAGTTTCATCAAACTCTGTTTCTGTTTTCTGTGGGATTAGAGGGCACAGGTACCCCTCATCGATAAACCAGTTGAAAGCTTCTAGGCTGGTCATATCGCAACAAATATCGTTGAATAACTCGCCTTCCGTTAGAAGCCCTAAACCTACGCGGTACGGTGTTGCGGTTAACCCTAAAATCCGTAGATTCGGGTTTAGTACCTTTAGTGCTCTAAGGAAAGAAAGATACATCCCGTTGCCTTTAGCACCAATTAAGTGACATTCATCAATGATAACTATATCAATTTTACCAACGGCTTCTGCTTGCCGGAAGATTGACGCAATACCAGCAAAGGTAATTGGGCAATACATTTCTTTCTGTCCAAGTCCAGCTGAATAAATACCAGCCACGGCCTGTGGCCAGTACTGCATCAACTTCTCATGGTCTTGCTCAATTAATTCTTTGACATGGGTAAGTACCATAACCCGATGTGGGTAGTTAGGGTACTTTTCATAGATGGCTTTAATAACACCCGCAATAATTAAAGATTTACCTACTCCTGTAGGTGCAGCTATCATTGTTGCACAGTCTTGCTGCATTAAAGCGGTCATAGCTTTGTTTACAGCATAATCCTGATAATCACGTAAGAACATGGTAGGTTCGAATGCAACGCCCACAGTTTAAATCTCCAATAAAGGAAGTCGATTTCCACATCCATTATACTGCATTTCTTTGGTTAATTCTAAACCTTCCTGTAGAGAACAGTTCCATTTACCCCCATCCACCATACGTGAATTTCTGCATGTTCTGCATGTTGGTGTAGGCGGTACATTATCGTGGCAAATATCTTTGTGGTCACAATTCCTACATAGATAGAAGTTAGGATCTTTATTAATTTTTGCAGGTGGTTTGGTGGTATGGGAAAGACTTTGGGCTAATCCAACGTCATAATCAAATTCTTCTTGGTCAAAATCAACTATTTCAGCATATAATTCATCATTATTCTTATTTACAGCTAAGTATAACGCCTTTGTTAACTTGTAGTGGCCCATATATTGATTCATCTGAACCCAGTGTTCCGGTTTTGCTGCCTTAACACCACCAATGACTAGCTTATTAAAAGATTTATCAGAATGAGTCTTAAATTCAGATAGCATTGGAATATCTTCAAATCCTGGAACACCCTTAACCACACAGTCAAGGCTTCCACCATAGTGCCCGTTGCAGTTAGAGAAGCGAAATTGACTTCCGTCTACATTCGCCGACCAAGTATGCATACCGGCTTGACGAAGTAATGCAATAAACCGAGGTTCTTCCATATGCCCGCGGTTAAAGAGGCGAACCATTCTACCTTCAAATTTAGGTTCTTTAACCCAGCGGAAACTATACCATATATCCCTGCGACACTTCTTCCCGAGAAGTGAAGCCCCCATGTGGGAACGGAATCCAATATCAACCTGTTGGTATATATCAGGCTGGGTCATAATAAGCTCTTTTAAATGAGCTCGATAGGAGTTACCTTGATCTTTCTCAAGGCTTTTGTTTATCAGATTGATAACAGGATCATAGCGCTTAGATGTAGCGTCATGCATTACTTTTGCCACAAGGGTTCCCCTTAGTTAAAGAAAAGAAAAGCCCACGAATGGGCTTAACTATTAGGATAAACTAGCTGTTAACCATTTTCCCATGGAGCTTTTTGACCTTGTGCTTGCTGACCTTGAGGGTTACCCTGTGGTTGACCTTGGTTCTGCACTGGATTCATTGGAGGTACTGCTGAGTTATCAACCGGTTGCCCCTGAACTTGGTTAGGTTGAGGGTCGTTACTGTAAGTACCGCCGGGCTGCTGCGCGGTATTAGCAGGTTGACCACCATTCTGCGCGTAACCGCCTTGTTGGAATCCTTGGTTGCCTTGCGGCTGACCTTGGTTACTAGCAAATTGCCAGTAGCCTTGACCTTGTTGAGCGTGACCGCCTTGGCCCTGCTCCACAAACCCTTGAGGATTACCCTGTGGTTGACCTTGGTTCTGGAAGCCACCTTGGTTAAATCCTTGACTAGCGTTTTGGAAACCTCCCTGACCTTGGTTTTGGAAACCTTGAGGTTGCCCTTGTGGATTAAATCCACCCTGCTGCTGACCCTGCGCTTGGCCACCTTGGATAGCCTTGATACTACGCACTTCATTACGGTCATCATAATCACCGCTCTTATCTTCTTTAATGATGATACGACCAGTAAAAGGAATATTATGCAGCTGCTGCGAATCATTTAACACTGCTACGCCAAGTGCGTGGCAATAGGCTCCGAGACGTTCACGGCCGATAGTAACCGCGATTTCATTCGGATTTGTTAAATTAATTTGGTCAAATACTTTGCGACCTGCGTGCTGCCCATCAATTATCTCAATGGTCAACAGCAAAATGGTACCTGTTCCAGCCGCTGTTGCTTTTACTTCTGAATCACAGATACGTAGTGGGTAATCACCTTTAGGGATCAAAGTTTTTACAGGAACGTCAGAACTGTTAATTTGGATACCAAGGTTAGCCATTTGGTTGAACTCCGTTAATTTTGTTGATTAAATTACCCAAGTGAGGCTGTTCCATAAAAGCAAGCTTTCCGGAACGATCCTTTGCGGCGACCTGAAAATCAGGCTGGGTTTGAATATACCGCCAAGTTTGGTTTGTAGTTGGGTCAGTTTTTACACCCAAGTATAAAACTTCGTCAAAGAGGTAAGGAAGTTTTTGGGTTAGTTTATTTCCGGGCACTGCTGGGAAATATTTGGTAACCCCTGTTAACTCTTCTTTCGCCGTTTCTATCTTGGCAATCATTATAACATGCTTACCTTTGATATCACGGAAATCTTTGATGATATCAATCAATTTATCGCCTAGCTCAGTATAGGCTAAACGGGCATCTTTTACTTTTGTTTTTGCGTACAAAAGTACCTGCTCCGCAATATCTGAAATGGAGTCAATAAAGATCGCATCAAAGTACTGTTGATTCGTAGGGTTAACGCACCATTGGTAAGCGTCCTTAAGATCCTCGAACGATTCTACTTCAATAACCCCAATATTAGACCCAGCAATAGAAAGTAAGCCATTCTCTGCTGAAATAATAATTGGTCTTTGTAGTGTAGCAGCTAAAGTTGTTTTACCAGCACCGGCAATACCATAAACTAAAGCTTTGACACCGTTTTGGTGAACATCATTTGTATTTGAAAATTTTAAAGCCATGAAAATCTCCAAGCTAGGCCATTAATTATATTGTATTTTAATGACCTAGTAACTTGTTTATTCAATTACTTTGATTCTTTTGGAGCAACTAATTCAATGGTAGAAGCAGCCGGTTTCGATGTAATTACTTGATCCACTTTTAACTTTAATTCTTCAGGTAATTTAGTATAGACTGCTTTTTCTAACTCGTGTACTTCACGGAAAAGCATTTGCATTGGAACACCAGCAGCAACTAAATCTTCATGTAAAGTTTTGAAAGCTACTTCATCAACTGAACGGTTAACTTTATGGGTTAGCTTAAGAGAAAAGCCGTTCGCTAATGGGATTACGTTTTTAGAACCTTCCACTACATTGGTAAAGTGCGTGGCTAATTCTTTACGAATAATGGATTCGCGTTCTTTCAATGGTTTAAGGT
>CAVAHH010000207.1:0-3780 GCA_963588395.1 bacterium | reverse complement strand
GTAGCAGGCCTTATTGCTACAGATCAGGCACAAAGATACTACCGTAAGTAGGGGGAACTTTAATGACTAAGAACCTGGTTATCGTGGAATCACCCACGAAATCCAAGACTATTGAAAAATTTTTAGGTAAAAACTATACCGTCAAGGCATCTATGGGCCATCTGCGCGACCTGCCCAAAAGTACGCTTGGCATCACCTTTTTGCCTGACGAAAATAATGCCGACATTTTTGAGCCCAAGTACATCAATATCCGTGGTAAGGGCGATTTGATCAAGTCGCTGAAGACCGAAGCCAAAAAAGCCGACAAGGTTTATCTGGCAACTGACCCTGACCGTGAGGGTGAGGCCATCAGCTGGCATTTAGCTTATATTTTGGGCATCGACCCTGCCAGCACCTGCCGTATTGAGTTTCACGAAATAACTAAGGCTGCAGTTGCTGATGCTATTAAGCATCCGCGCTGCATTGACATGGACATGGTGGACGCGCAGCAGGCAAGACGCATTCTGGATCGTCTTGTGGGCTATCAGCTGAGTCCGCTTTTGTGGCGCAAAATCCGCAAGGGCTTGAGCGCCGGCCGTGTGCAGTCAGTAGCTACCAAGATCGTCGCTGACCGCGACCGTGAGATAGATGAATTTGAGCCTGTGGAATATTGGACGCTGACCGCTAAGCTGCGTCCTGCGCCCAAGGAGCCTATCTTTGAAGCCAAGGTTGCTAAATACCAGGGCAAAAAGCTGGAGCTACATAATGAAGCCGAGGCGAGAGCAGCAGAAGCAGTGCTGGCCAAGGCTGATTATATCGTGACCGACGCGGTAAAAAAGGAACGTAAGCGCCAACCACTGCCGCCGTTTACCACGTCTACTCTGCAGCAGGAGGCCAACAAAAAGCTGAATTTCAGCGCTAAAAAAACTATGATGCTGGCGCAACAGCTATACGAGGGCGTGTCCGTCGGCAAGTCCTCCGTCGGCCTTATCACCTACATGAGAACTGATTCCGTGCGTCTGGCCGAGGTTGCCATCGCCGAAATTCGTGATTATATTAAAAGCAATATAGGCAGCGAATTCTGTCCGGACAAGGAAAAGCATTACAGCACCAAAAAGAACGCTCAGGATGCGCATGAGGCGATCCGCCCGACCAGCGTTCTGCGTACTCCGGCCGAGATGATGCAGCACCTTACGGGTGACCAGCTGAAGCTGTACACGCTCATCTGGAACCGTGTGGTTGCCAGCCAGATGACAGCTGCTGTGTACGACAGCACCACGCTGACGATTGACGCGGATGCCTACACGCTGACCGCTACAGGCTCCGTTTTAAAATTCCCTGGCTTTTTGCAGCTTGCCAATAAGTATGGCGATGACGAAAAGGATACCAAGGTTCCATATATAGAAAAGGGCACCAAGCTGGTGCTGTACAAGCTGATGCCTGCTGAGCAGCACTTTACCGAGCCACCAGCTCACTTTACTGAGGCTACGCTGATTAAGGAGCTGGAGGAAAAGGGGATTGGCCGCCCCAGCACCTACGCACCCACTATCGTAACACTGATTAACCGCGGCTACGTAGTCAAAGAAGCCAAAAAGCTTTTGGTGACCGAACTCGGCGTCATGACAGTAGATATGCTGACAGAATATTTTAAGGACCTCATCGATATTCCTTTTACTGCACATATGGAGGAAAGACTGGACGAGGTGGCAGAACATAAATGCACTAAAGACAAGGTTCTGCACGACTTTTATTCTCCCTTTAAAAAGGACTTAGATGATGCGAATGTAAAAATACCTGTAGTTGATATACCGTTGGAGGTATCTGACGTACCCTGTGACAAATGCGGCAAGATGATGGTTATCCGCGAGGGACGTTTTGGCAAGTTTTTGGCCTGCCCGGGCTTCCCGGAGTGCCGCAATACCAAGCCCATTGTGAATAAAATCGGCGTAAAATGTCCCAAGTGTGGTGGCGAGCTCATTGAACGCAAGAGCAGGACAGGTAAGATTTTTTACGGCTGTGAACGCTATCCTGACTGTGATTACACCTCCTGGGATAAGCCATTGAACGAAAAATGCCCTGAATGTGGGCAGATGCTGGTGGAGCACATTGAACGCAACGGCAGCAGGCGCAAATTCTGCAGTAACCCAGATTGCAGTAAGGCACGTCCTGTACGCAAGACAGTTGCTGACAAGGCTGCAGTAACTAAAACAAAAACTACAACAAAGAAAGGCAGTAAAGCTAAATGACAATATCCCCAGTACATGTAATTGGTGCCGGACTAGCAGGCTGTGAGGCTGTAACGCAGCTAACGCGCCACAATATCCCGGTAATTTTGCACGAAATGCGTCCACACAAAAGCGACGAGGCGCACAAAACAGCTTACTTTGCCGAGCTGGTATGCAGCAATTCGCTACGCGCAGGCAATATTGAAAACGCAGTTGGTCTTTTAAAGGAAGAAATGCGCCGCCTTGGCTCGCTCATCATGGAGCAGGCAGATAAGCACCAGGTGCCTGCCGGTGGCGCCCTGGCGGTTGATAGGGACGGCTTTGCCGCCGCTGTTACTGCGGCAGTAACGGCCAATTCACTCGTAACCATTGTACACGAAGAGGTAACTGACCTGCAAAGCTTAGAGGGAACAGTGATCGTCGCCAGCGGTCCGCTGACCTCGGAGGTACTGTCGCAGGATATCCAAAGGCTGATAGATGCAGATTATTTACACTTTTTTGATGCGGCAGCACCCATCGTCACTGCTGATTCGCTAAACTATGACAAGGTGTATCGTGCTTCGCGCTACGATAAGGGTGGGGCAGACTATCTCAACTGTCCTTTTTATACTAAGGAAGAATATGTAGCCTTCTGGCAGGCACTGTGCAGTGCTGAAAGCGCGCCTGTGAAGGATTTTGAGCATGATGTTTTTGAAGCCTGCATGCCTATTGAGGAAATGGCCCTGCGCGGCGAGGACACCATGCGCTTTGGTCCGCTCAAGCCTGTAGGGCTCATTGATCCGCGCAACGGCAAGGAGGCCTACGCTGTGGTACAGCTGCGCCAGGACAACGCTGCCGCCTCGCTTTACAATATTGTAGGCTTTCAGACACATCTGAAATGGCCGGAGCAGCGCCGTGTGTTTGGCATGATACCAGGCCTGGAAAATGCTGAGTTCGTGCGCTTTGGCGTGATGCACAAAAATACCTACCTTAATTCGCCTAAGCTGTTAGATGAGCATTTCTGTCTGCGCAGCAATCCGCGTTTTTACTTTGCCGGACAAATGACTGGCGTAGAAGGCTATGTGGAATCGGCTGCGTCAGGTATTATGGCGGGTCTGGCAGCAGCAAGGGCGGTGCTGGGGCTGCCGGCAGCAGAATTTCCTGCGGAAACGGCACACGGAGCACTGGCTAATTATATCAGCAATCCTGCGGTAGAAAACTTTCAGCCGATGAACATAAACTTTGGTTTAATTCCGTCGCTGACTGTGCGCATACGCAAGAAAAAAGAAAAAAATGCCCAAATTGCAGCACGTGCGTTAGAGGCGTTAGAGAAATTCCTAGATCAAGTACGCTGATTAATCTAATTAGAAAATAAAATAATTGCTTGACAAATCATTTTATTTACGATAATATATACTGCGTAAATATTCTGACTGCTGATTCAATGATGAAAACAGTGCTTTTGCTGGCACTGTTTTTTTCGTATGAGATTGAGCTGTTAGAATATTGAGAAGAATGCCATTTTTTTCTTGATTATTTTAGAATTATATGATAATATAACGGCAAGGTATTTTAAGTATATGAGTACCAATAGTAT
>CAVAHH010000206.1:0-3787 GCA_963588395.1 bacterium | reverse complement strand
AGTCCGGCAGATTGGCTACGGCGAATTTTTCATTGGTTCCACCAGGGTTAACCATAACGCGCACGTTTTTATTGTTCAGATCGGCCTGCGATTTGAATTTTTTAGCATCGGCCTTACGACATAAAATTGTTTTGCCAAAGGTCAGATAGCCATGCGACATATTCATTTTCTGCTCGCGGGCAAAGGTGCGGGTAATACCGCTCATAGCAATATCAAACTTGCCTGCCATAGTATCTGCCTGCAGCGTCTTCCAGGTGGTAGGCACATATTCTACCTTAACGCCCAAGGACTGCGCCAAAAGCTGCACTACCTCGCAGTCAAAGCCTTCATATTTGCCGGTTTCCTTGTTCAGATAGCTCATAGGCTTGTAGTCGCCTGTGCTGCCCACCAAAAGCGTGCCACGTGCCTGAATATCTTCGACCTTGCCTGCCTCAGCAGAGGGCAACAAACCGCCGACACCAAGTATCGCTGTTGCCAGCAACGCACCTGCACATAATTTTTTTAAGCTTACCATACTACCATCCTTCTTTCGTAATAATCAGGGATTGGCTGTATTATATACCCAGACTGCGATTTGTGCCACATTTTTGTAACAAAAAGCAAAAAGTGTATCTTTTAGAGGCTTTATTGTTACGCAGTTTACAAAAATATTAAATATATTTCTCTTGTCAATACCACCTGCTCTGCACCCGTACCCACACAGCTTCTCCCTTGGCAGGCTGCAGCTTAATCCATGTGCCTTCATCCACAGGCGCAAGCACGCCCTTAGCAACCTCCAGCTGCGCTACATCCCCCTTAGTAGTCACAACCTCGATAACACACTTGGCATTAGCCTTATCCAAATTGGCCTGCGCCAGCTTATACACATCACCACGGCGCAGCTGATATTTCGTCCCCGCTGCATCCTCCACCACTGCGTCAAACAAAGCCTTTACCGCCGTCGGCTTATCCAGCTCCAGCCTGTCGGTAGCAGGCTGCTCGCTTCCTACGGAAAAGCCCATCTGCGCCACATCCGCCGTCACACTAGGCTGGCAGTAAAAGGCGTCGCCCTCGCGTACGCTGTAGGTTTTGCTTTTGAAGCCTGCAATATTCAGTCCTGCCGCAAAGCCCAGCAGCGTACAAGCTGCAACCAAAAGCACCATAAGTTTCTTTTGCATCCTGTCCACCTCACATCAGCCTGCTATCTGACAGCTCTGCATATTTGACAAAGCCGGGCTTACCGCCAAGCTCCACCTTCTTCCACTGCCCTACATAAGGGAAGCGCAAAAGCTGCGTATCAAAGTCCAAATCATATTCCTTGCCATCCACCAGCACCCGGCCCCTGGTTTCGCCGTCACCATTATCAGCGCGCAAAATCAGCACCTGCGTCCCTGCAGGAATAATGTGCCTGGGACCGATAAAGAAGCGGCGGAACTGCATTTGCTGCTCCGTAATAGCGTAACGCTCGTCCTTATCCTGGCTGGAAACGGTTTCAATGTAATCCACCTTCACGCCCCGGGAAAGATGTTCGATGACCCTGCCCTTGAGTGCAGACGGATCGCTGTACATGGCAGCCTTGTCCACCAGCACCTCGCACTGCAGCCGTCCTGCTTCCACCCTGGCATATTGCAGCTGCTCCGTCAGCTGCGCCGCGTTGTAGTGAACCCCGCTGCCTCCCGTGCTCCAAGCGTAGCCGGCACCTGCGATCATACCTGCTGCCAACGCCGCTACGCACAGCAGCACCATTCCTTTGATAGAATTAACCATGGCCTGTTACTCCTTTGGCTGATAAATTATACTTACATTTTCCCATATATATTAAACTTACGCAAGCACGAAAAAAGCCTGGGATAAATCCCAGGCTGTAACTTCCATGGTGCGGTAGAGAGGATTTGAACCTCCACGGGGTTGCCCCCACTAGCTCCTGAGGCTAGCGCGTCTGCCGTTCCGCCACTACCGCATGCTTTATTCACTTCATTGCCATAAGCAACATAGATATAATAACATAGGTTGCGCGATTCGTCAAGCAGTTAGGCAAATTTTTTTGAGGGAAAATTATGGCCAAAGCTTACCTCTTGTAGAAATGTCACTTAAAAAGGCAATCTGCCACTCATCAATTCTTATTTATCCTATCCTTATACAGCAGGTAATACTTATCCCTGTCCTGCAGCACCTTGGTCACATATTCGCGCGTGTCGGCGTAGGGAATAGCCTTAGTATCGTTAAAGTCGTAATCCCAGCCGTTTTCCTGCATCCAGTCGTGCGTCTGCCCGCGGCCCGCGTTGTAGGCAATCATCAGCAGCACCAGGTTATGCTGAAACTCGTGCTCCAGCTCGCCCACGTACCAGCAGCCCATGCGGATATTGGTACGCGTCTGGTACAAATCGCTGTCCTTGTAGTCAGCAAGTCCCATCTGTTCGGCAATCCAGCGGCCCGTATCGGGCATAATCTGCATCAGTCCCACAGCACCCACACCGGATACAGCCTTATGCTTAAAGTTGCTTTCATTCTTGATGATCGCAGCAATCAAAAACGGGTCTACGTTATTTTTTTCGCTGTAGGTAATGATGTCCTGCTGATAATCCCACATATAGACAAAACGCATTTGCACAGCGTCTGTATTCCACAGCCGCCAGCCGCCAAAAAGCACAGCCGCTAGCACCACCAGCAGCATCAGCCATTTACGCCTGCTGCGGCCTGTTTTTTTGCGTTTCACTGGCCACCTCCGGGTAAGGCCTTTAGCTGCCTGCGCACTGCCTGCATGGTTTCTTCCTGCGTGCCGCTGTTGTCTATCACCACGTCGGCATATTTTTTCTTTTCGGCCAAGGACATCTGCGCCGCAATGCGCGCCTCCACCTCGGCCTCGGTCATACCGCTGCGCTTCATGGCGCGTTCAATCTGCTGGTGGCGGCTCACTGCCACCAGCCACACGCTGTCCACCTGCTTATACCAGCCACATTCAATCAAAAGCGGCACGTCCAGCACGGCAACGCGCACAGCGTCCTTTTGGCATTGCGCTAAAAATTCTTCAGCCCTGCCCCACACGATTTTGTGGATGATGGCCTCTACGCCCTTTAGTGCTTCCTTATCATGAAAAATACGCTCGGCCACCTTGGCGCGGTCCAGTTCTCCGTCCGGTGCAATATATTCCGCGCCCAAAAGCGCACCCACCTGCGCCAATCCCTCGCTACCTTTGGCAACAGCCAGCTTCGCCTCGGCGTCCGCATCAAAAATAGGCACTCCCAGCCTGCGCAGCTCTGCCGAAACCGTGCTTTTGCCGGAGGCAATGCCTCCTGTCAGTCCAATTGTTATCATATGCTTCTACTCCCTATTTTTGGCAATGCGCACAATATACTGTGCCCCTGCCGCCTACCTTGGTCGTCTGCAGCGGCTGCCCACACGTCTTGCATGGCTCACCTCCGCGGCCATAAACTAAAAGATGGTTTTGGTTATCTCCCTGTCTGCCCTCGCCATCCTTGTAATCACGAAAGGTGGTGCCGCGGTTTTTTATTCCCTGGGCGATAACGGCGTTGGCTGCATCCACCAGCTTTTTTACCTCGTCAGCACTCAGCGACAGTGCCTTGCGCGTGGGCAATATCCCTGCCAGCGCCAGGCACTCATCTGCATAAATATTCCCCAGGCCTGCAATAACGTGCTGGTCCAAAATAAAGCTTTTGACAGCCTTTTTGCTTTTTTGCGCCAGCGGCAGCAGATATTCCGCAGTAAAGCCATCGCTAAGCGGCTCGGGTCCCAGCGTTTCGTAGCCTTCGATATAGGCGTCATTATCCGTCAGCAAATACAGCGTGCC
>CAVAHH010000205.1:0-3810 GCA_963588395.1 bacterium | reverse complement strand
ACTATACCCGCAAAAAGGAAAAACAGCGTAACCATGTGGCTTTGAAAGCTTTGACAATCGAATACTATTCAGTAAAATGAATAAATAAACGTCAAATTTTTTTGGCTTTTAGCTGATTTTAGCTAAATCCTACGGGTTGTAAGCCAAAAAATAAGCCACTAATTACTCTGTAAATTATAGCCTAAATTAAGGCTTTTGACAAGAAGAAGTTGTGTCTACAGCCATTAGTTTTTATGGTAAGATTTAATTAAAAATGCCGCCGCCAACTTAAAGTGTCTATCTTAGTTAGCGGTGTCATATTCTTTTCGGTAATTTCGTTTTAGAGGCTTAATTTATCTCTACTTTTTCTCTGGTACCACCTAGTTTATTTTTGTTTTAGTTAAAAATTTTAGCAATTTTGTTGTAGTAGCAGAAAATCATTATGATTGTCCAATTGTCAAGACTACTTCTTAAAATTTTAAGCGTACATTAAACGGCTTTTCCAATCCATAAGGAACAGGTAGCGCAAAGTGCTCCTACACCTGCTAATTTGGCAGCGCAGTATAATATGGACGCAGATTTTATACTTATACGCAAGAGTGAATTTAAGCTATATGCAGTGAACGCTGCAGGTGAGACAGTTGCTACCTATAGCTGCGCCTTGGGCAAGGGCGAAGGTCAAAAGCAAAAGGAGGGCGATATGAAGACTCCTGATGGCACCTTTGTTGTTGATGAAATTTTAGACGCTTCATATTGGACGCACGATTTTAAGGATGGCAAGGGTGAAATCAAGGGAGCATATGGTCCTTGGTTTATTAGCTTGGATACCACTAATCTGAGCAAGGGAGCTTGGGGCGGCATTGGCATCCATGGTACGCACGATCCTGCCTCCATCGGTACAAGAGCATCAGAGGGTTGCATCCGCTTGAACAATGCAGATATCGAGCAACTTAAAAAATTTGCTAAGGTGGGCATGAAGGTCGTTATAGAAGAATAAGCATAGTAAAGAAAAAGCTAAGTAGCACCAAAAGTGGTGCTGCTTAGCTTATTTTTCATTTATCAGCCTGTCGAGCAGTTCCTGAGTTAATTCTTCTTCGCTGTAAACGGCTATGCTAGCCTGCGTCAGCAGTGCGGCTGTAACGCCCATACCGTCAATTTTGCGGCCGCTAAAGCTGCCGTCATAAATCTGCCTGCTGCCGCATGAGGGACTGCGCTGTTTTAAAATGGCTGCGCGAGCGTTGTATTTGCGAGCCATCTCCAGGCAGTACTGCGCTCCCCTGCAATATTCGCTGGTTACGTCTTTACCAAGGTTGTTTACAACAAGCGCTTTGCCGGCGAGTACGGCGGCTCCGCCGCCTGCACCCTGGATTTCGGCAGGAGGGCGGGGCGTTGGCAGGCCGCCGTCACATTCGGGACAGCAGGGCATGAGGTGCGCACGTACCTGTGGCTGCAGCAAAAGCTGCTGGGCGCAGCCGTCACCCTTATAGCGTACAAGCTGACCTAAGAGGCAGGCACTGACGATGATCATTTGGCAATGCCCTTGCGGGTGCCGTTATCCCAATTTGTCAGGTCCTTAACCACCTCGGAGGCGATGATGAGACCTGCTACTGAGGGGCAAAAGGCTGTGCTGCCTGGCAGGGCACGGCGTTTGGGTGCTTCGGCATGACATTCATCCTTTACTTCGTCCACCGGCGTGAGGGGGAGCTCTTCAGAATATACTACCTTGAGCTTTTTGACGCGGTGCTGCTTCATGGCCTGGCGCAGAACGCGGGCAAGAGGGTCTATTTTGGTTTTGTAGATATCGGCTACCTTGAACATAGCGGGGTTTACCTTGTTGCCTGCGCCCATGCTGCTGATAACGGGTACGCCTGCAGCCTTGGCGGCTAATATGATGGCGATTTTGGCGGCGACGGTGTCAACGGCGTCGACTACGTAATCATATTTGCTGAAGTCAAATTCACCCTGGGTTTCAGGTAAAAAGAAGCATTGACGGCAGTTTACCTTGGCGGCAGGGTTAATGCTGGCGATACGCCTTGCCATAACCTCCACCTTAGGCTGACCGATGGTGTCGTGTGTGGCGATGATCTGGCGGTTTAAGTTAGTGAGAGCTACGGTGTCGTTATCAATCAAATCGAAACTGCCTACGCCGCTGCGGGCAAGTGCCTCTACGGTAAAGCCGCCGACGCCGCCAATACCGAAAATGGCGACGTGGGCATTTTTTAAACGGTCAATAGCTTCGCTGCCAAAAAGCAGCTCGGTGCGCGAAAATTGGTTAAGCATAAAATTCTCCTTTAATGGCGTATTTTATTTGCAAATAGCAGTATCAGCCTGCCAGTGAAACCTCTACCTTAGTGCCATCTGCCAGGTCCTCTGGCTTGTTGTCACTGATTATGGTTACCTTGGTGCCATCAATATTGCTGATTTTCCCGGCGAAGGGAGCTGGTATAGCTTCGGTCTTAAGGTTGACGCTTTGGCCTTTTTGCAGTTCCTTGGCTTGGGCTGCGCTGACGTTGAGGGTGAGGCTGCAGCTGGTGGTGGCCTTGATGTGCAAAACGACCTGATCCTTTTGCACGCTATCGTTATTTTTGGCTACCAGCTCGGTGATTATACCGGTGCAGGGGCTGACGCCCTCGTTTTGCTGTTGTTGTGTAAGAGTTGCGTTTTGCTGCTGCTTGAGCTGTTCAACCAGCTTTTTTTGTGCAGCGATCTGCTCGGGGGAAGCAGTCTTTGTTTGGACGGCAGCGCTGCTTGCAGCCTGCAGAGCGGCTGTGGCTGCTGCCAGCTCGTTTTGGGCGGCCTGCGCCTGGGTGCGCGATACAGCACCCTGCGCCAGCAGGCTGTTCATTTTAGCGGCCTTTTGCTGTGCTGCTGCTACGTTCGCTTGCGCTACCGAAAGGTCGGCGGCGGGAACGGGAGTAGTTTTACCAATCTCCATACGCTTTAGATCTGCTTCGGCCTTAGCCAGCTGTGTGGTTATGTCCTTAGCTTTGCTGTCAACAGCCTCTGCGCCCACGGCGAAAAGCGGCTGACCTTTGCTGATGCGTTCACCCTTTTCGCTGATGAGGCCTAAAAGCTTTCCCGCAGCAGGAGCTTTGACAGCGTAGGTGGGGACACTCAGCGTGGCGCTACCCAAAGAATTGGAGCTTTGGAGTGAGCAGCCAGCGGTAGCAAGAAGCACCAGGCAGGCTGATAATATACATATCACTTTATAAATTTTCATTCTACATTTCCTCGTTTTCCATATTCCTAAAAGCCTATGATACCTGTATATTTTAGCATAAGTTTGTGGCGAATGCATGACAATTTTTGCAAACCTATGCTAACTCTTCCTATTGCAAGGACAATTGAAGGTTATTGCTAAATTCCTATACTTTTTTTATTGCCGGAGTAGGGACAGGTGCTGTTTTTTGCATTATACTATAGGCATAGAGTCGCTTTGTAACTTTACTATAAAAGGAGGCGCAGATTATGCGTAGTAAGAAAATAGC
This sequence comes from bacterium, assembly GCA_963588395.1. Classification (GTDB taxonomy): domain Bacteria; phylum Bacillota; class Negativicutes; order Acidaminococcales; family Acidaminococcaceae; genus Phascolarctobacterium_A. The sequence goes on along the minus strand of CAVAHH010000205.1, from coordinate 343 downwards.
TATAGGTCTTTTGGCAGGATTAATGATTTGTCTGAATGCAGGCAGTATTGAGGCGAAGGTGTATGATACCAGCGCCAGTGCAACCAGGACGGTTGATGTCGTTGCAGGTGCGGATGCGAGCTTTTTGGCTTTGCAGACACAGGTAGCAGCATCGCTTGATATGGCAGATAAGTGCGCTGACGAGCATGTTAAGCCGTATTTTGCCGCTAAAGGGATTATGCTTGGTGACGATGTCGCCAGGGCCGTGGGCTTTGGCGCCTTGGAGCTGAGCAATATGGATAAGGGTCATAGTGGCAGCAACGTTTATTTTAAGGCAGAGGGCCATGTATATTACGATGAGAGC
>CAVAHH010000204.1:0-3821 GCA_963588395.1 bacterium | reverse complement strand
TTCATCGTAATGAATATATTCAGTGAATTGTAACATAAAGATCTCCTATATACTGTTTATATGATATAAGAAAAGGATACGCCCACCGTCAGCGCTAGCTGATCGGTAAGCGTATCCTTTTTTTAGTGCGTTCCCTCTACTACCGCGATGCCTGCAGAGCGCAGTCGTCCGCACAGGCCTGCAATAACCTTGCAGGTAACCAGCTCTCCCTGCGCGTTGCGGTGCTTGGTGCATACACCAACATGCACCGCGTCCGGCTGCAGGCTAATAATGCGCTCCAGCTTTTCTTCTATCCCCTGCTGGTTCTGCAGTTGGCAATCCGCACAGCCGTTACAGCTCCAATAAGCCAGCAGCTCCAAGGGTTCATCACCATAGGCAGCAAAGGCACCCTGCTTCTTATTAAAGGCCTGCATGCAGCCTGCCCCTGTGCACACATCATTTGAGCGCAGGCAGCGCAAAATTGCTATGCGCTTCATTCGTGCCTCCCAAAGTCCCTGCTGATTTTTTCCTTAACCAGCTTGCTGTCCGCTTCCGTCAGTCCCAGACGCAGCGCCACGTCCTTCCAGGAATTTTTGGGAGTCTTCATTTCGATTACCTCGCCAATATCCCGTCCTGCCAGCTGCGCCAGCAAATAGGAGCTGTTGATGTGGTGCATAGCGTAACCCAGACGCATATATTTCTTCGTCACCTTCTGCGGAATATCCATCCGTTCCTCCAGGCGGCGTGCCTGGTAGGCCACGCAGCGGTCAAAATAAACCTCGGGCGTCAGTCCCAGCACGTAGCGCATACGCTCCCAGGAATATTTATCGCGCAGGTCAATAATCTCCTGCAAAGATTTTTTACTCATATAGGCAGTAAGGCAGATATCCTCCAACCCATCATAGCCATACTCGTCGAAAAGCGGCAACAGCTCTGCCTCCGGGAAAAGATAATCCGCGTGAAAAATTTTGGCAGCACGCTGCGCCGTCATACTGCGCACATGCAAACCGGCAAAGCCGGCGCCGCTACGCTGTCCGCGTCCGCGCAAAGCCGGTGCAGGCTGCTTGTGCTCCTGTGCAAGACCCAGCTTGTGCTCCACCTGCTGCCAGTCACAGGTCACTGTGCGCAAGGGCAGCACCTCGGCCAAGGTCCGTCCGCTTTGCTGCGCCAGCTTGGCGGCTTTTTGGATATCACCCAAAGGATAGCCCTGTTGCAGATATTTCAGCGCCATCCGGCTGTCGACCAAGCTATCTGCCGGCAGATAGCTTGCCTGATATTGCATATAGCGTTCGGCATACAGCTTCGGCGTCAGCCCCAGCTGCACGCGCACCCTGCCCCAGGTAGCAGGCTGACGCAGCTGCAGCACCTTGTCTACCGGCACATCAGCAAGATATGCGTATAAGCAGGCAGTATTCATATCACTATAGCTGTGTCCGTTATTTAGCAGGCGCAGCATGTCCGAATAACGATAGCCATAAGCATTCTGTAGCTTCTCTGCTGCCTCCGCATTAGATAGCTGCGGACGGCGCATACGCGGGCCATCCTTCGGCGGTGGCGGCAGCAGGCGGCCTGCCTGCACAGGAGCGCCAGGAGCAGGAGCTGCCAGGGCACCTGCCTGCGGCAGCACGCTGAATGCTAAAACCGCTGTGAGCGCTGAACATAATACAAGCTTTTTCATCAATAACCCTCCTCGTGAAGTATGAAATTTATAAAGGTTGCTCTCAACATCCTTGATGGTATTCTTTTATCAATCTCAATTCAAGCATATAATCTATAAATTGATTCAAGTCTGCAGTAACTTCTTCCTTAGAACAATCATATTTAGATAGCAGTATGTCTATTAACCCATTTTTACTTTTAGGTGAAGTAAATACTTCAAGCATTAGTCTGGCTGACTCACTGATTTCGAATACACCATCATCATAGCCGCGTACCACAGCAACAACTATATCACCATAATTACGAAAGTCTATCTTATCATTTATGACATACTTTAACATATAATTATTCTTCCTTCATTTGTTCATTATATAATTCTGTATATTTACCGTTTTTTCCCATCAACTCCTCATGCGTACCGCTGGCTTTTATTTCACCTTCATCAAGTACATAAATGATATCCGCATCTTTTACATTTTTCATTTTATGGGTAATAATCAAAACCATATTTTCCTTAGCCAATTGTTTTATGTTGTGCATAATTATATTTTCAGATACTGCATCTAACGCAGACGTAGCTTCATCAAATATATTTACTGAAACATTTTTATATAGTTCCCGTGCTAAACAAAGCCGTTGTTTTTCACCACCCGACAAATCACCGCCATTATCTTGTGTAATTGCACAAGATAAGCTATCAAACCGCCTCACAACATTTTGTATATCTGCTTTCTGGCAGATTTCTCCATAATATTTTTCAAATCTTTCATTAGTAGCACAATGATATGCAAGATTTTCTTTTAAAGACCTTTGAAATAATGGTGTTTCTTGAAATAATACAGATATGCACTTCCGTATTTCATTTATATTATATTCTCGCATATTTTTTCCATTTATTAGTATTTCACCACTATCAGGCTTAAAGAATCCCAGCAATAAATTTACTATAGTCGATTTTCCGGAGCCACTAACTCCTATTATGGCAGTAATCCTCTGCGGTTCTAACTTCATATTGATGTTATCTAAAACACGATGTTGCCCGTAAGAAAACGTTAGATTTTTTAATTCTATACTGCTTATACCGTTTAATCTTTCACCTATCGCTACATCTTCATTCTCACTATCTAATAATTCGCCTATTCTTTCTGCTGATGCCTGTGAAATCTTATAAATCGGCACTATATATGCTGCTTCATTAAATAAAGGAGTTAGTTTTTGAAAATACATGATAAACGCTATTACTGCCCCCAATGTCATGTAGCCATAATATGCTGATAATCCTCCTAGAATAACGATAATAGGATAACTTGATTCAACAAGAAATCTGCTTGCTGTTTCCCTTATAACATTAACATTATCCCTTCTAGCTCTTTTTGCAAAATACATATCTAATGCTGTTTGATAACGCCTGGTTTCTTTACTCATACCATTAGCGATTTTTATTAATTTTATGTTAGAAAATGTATTTTGAGTACTTTTATCAAGCTGCGCTAAAGCCTCATTATGTGCTTTGTAAATTTCTTTCAAAGGAAATCTCACATTAACGTACAATTCAATGGCTTTGATAACAATAACCATTATCATTAAAGCTATATTTATTTCTCCCATAAACATGATAATAGTTAAAATCTGCATCATTGCTAATAATGCTGTTATCAGATTAGTTGCAAGCATTCCATCAAGATTTTCTATATCATTATTCATTCTTGATAATAAATAAGCAGGTGAATTTTTATAATAAAACCCAAATTTTTTCTTAAGTATATCAGCGAAAATGTCTTTTTTTAGTATTGTAAGTATTTTGATTTTATACTTCACAGCAAACAGTTTTAGTAGATACTGTAAGAGGTATTTTAACAAAAAAATTGAAAACCATAATGCAGCTGGCAACAACAATTCTTTCTCTGATGTAATACTAAGCGCCTTATCTATAATTACTCTTGAAAACTGCGGTTCAATAATATTAAGAATGCTGATTATCACGCCTAGAGCTAAAAAATATATCAGCGTAACCTTTTCTCTGAACATAACAGAAAAAATAAATTTTTCACCTCGAGAACGCTTAAATTTCATCATATCTATCCACCAATCTTTTTACATTTTGTGCATATCTACATTCTTTTTCCGGCTTGCACAATTTTCCATACCTATATTTTATCAATGGAGGACAGATGTTACAGTAT
>CAVAHH010000203.1:0-3825 GCA_963588395.1 bacterium | reverse complement strand
GATTTTCATGCTGCAGTAGATGATTATCTGGAGGTATGCCAGGTTGAGAGCAAAGTGCCGGAGAAAGCCTATAAAGGTAGCTTTAATGTGCGATTGTCTGCCGAGCTGCATAAGCAGGCAGCGCTATGTGCCATTAAAAATAATTTATCGCTTAACAAAATTGTTGAACAAGCCTTACAGCATTATCTGCTTGTTGAAAGTCATGCATAGGCAGAAAGGATCATGTAACTGAATTAAAATAATTTCTCCTAACCCCGTCTGAGTGGACGGGGTTTTTATATGCCATAATATTATATATACTTTTGCTTGACTGGGGGGGACATAATGATATAATTCTATCAGTAAAAATAAGCAATTTTGCTAACAATAAAATAGTACTGCTTTAAAGTTGTATTTAGTTACTAGTAAATAGTACGCACATAGAGGGAATAAAGCTTGACGAGGGAGAAGTATAATGTTATAATTCTAGACAGAAGTGTTCTCAAAAACAAAAAAGTCAAAAATAAGAAAAAGTTAAAATTTCAAAGACTTTTCATAAGGAAAACTTAAAAGACAGTTATAAAATCTAATTGAGAATACATGAATACAATACGATATGTTTGTTATCAAATTACAGAAAAATGAGAACCTACTGAGAAAATAAGAGAATAATTAGCGTATCAGGTGTAAATTTTTACTTAAAATGATAAACAGGTGCAATGCCTGTGCTGTCCCGCAGCTGTAATGTGGAGCAGGCCCTACAAGGTCACCGGGAAACCGGGAAGACAGGGCCGGCAATGAAGCAGAGCCAGAAGAACTGCCTGATATAGGATGATCTACAACCTGCGATGGACAGGCTGCACTTGTGTGGAAATAGGTGCGTCTCGCTGCGTCTTCGTAGTGAGGCGCTTTTAGTTTGCATAATCTCCGGCGGCCGGCGGAACATGGAAAGCAAGGCCGTGGGCGTTTATGATAGATATTTTTACTAGGGTACTCTCACAAATTTGAGGGAAAGGAGGAGCCATGAAGAAGGTATTTTTGCTGTTAACCCTGCTTTTGGCGCTGATGTGCCCAGCACTTGCCGGTGCTGCCGAAACATCCAGCGATAGGATGATTTTGGACTGGACCACGTCCAAGGTGTGGGTTGATGGCGGCGATTTGTGTGTAACAGGCACCTTTGTCAACAAACGCAGTGATTTGACCATCACCAAGCTGAATGATTTTATTATGCGTGTTACCTACACAGACAAAAATGGCGAGAAAAAGCAGTTTACCGGCCGACCGGTAAAGTTTCCGCTATGTAAGATTGCTGCTAACGGATCGCGCAAGCTGAATTTGAACTTTGGCAAGTTTGCGGACGATATGGTTGGCAATTGGGTGACGGCGCAGACGTATACGTTTACGTATATCAACGGCGCCCGTTTTTGATGTAATTTTTGATGAGTGTTGAGCTATGGGTTTAGCTCTGAGTGATGAAGAAAGAAGTGTATGAGTAACATGAAGAAAAGATATACTGCCGCAGCTGCTATGGTAATGGTTATGGGGCTTTGTGCCAGCGCCAGCGCTGCCTTTGACGAAAACCTGAACGAATATACCCTGGATTCTATGGTGGTTGAGGCTGACGCTATTAAGAACAAGTTTGGTGATACCATTACCGAGCAGTCCTACTACCGTACCGGCGGTGATGTAAAGGTTATTACGCGTGAGGAGATTGAGAAGCGTCATTATACGGACCTGACTGAAGCAATTAAACGTATTCCTGGCGTAACCTTCCAAAATCCTGGCTATCGTGGCGGTGAGTATGGTTATCAATTCTATAATAACGGTGTATCCATTAATGGCGATACCCGTGTAATTGTGCTGGTAGATGGTCGTCGTGTAGATAATGCCGCAAGCACCCGTGTAGGCAGTAATACCAAATCCGGCACCAAATCTACTGGTGTAAACCTTGATCAGGTAACCAACATGGAAAACGTAGATAAAATCGAGGTTATCAAAGGGCCTGGTGCTTCCGTTTACGGCAGTGATGCTACTGGCGGCGTAATCAACATTATTACCCGTAAGGGTGGTAATAAAAACGTAGGTACCATTGATTTGTCTACAGGCTCCTGGCATAAGCATAAATATGCTATCAGCTATTCTGGCAGTGCTGGTGATGACAATTCCTGGCATTACTTCATTTCTGCTAACCGTGACATGTCTGGCGATACTAAGTACAGAGATGGCATTGTTGGCGGTAATGGCACTCTTGGCGGTTCTAAATGGAAGGAAGACGGTGTCAACTTCCGTTTAGATAAAGATTTTAATGATAAGCAAAGCTTGAAGGTTTGGTACAACTTTAAAGAAGGTAAGGATGGTTATCCTATCGCCGTACCTAACCTGAAATATTGGAATGAAAAAGACTGGAACGACATTATTTTTAAAGCTACTGTTGGCCAATTAGACGAAAACAATAAGCTGGTAGGTAGCACATTGACTGGTGATGCTAAGAACCCCGGCTATCATAACCTTTATGCATTAGATGGACAGGTATATGGCTCCTTCAGTAAATTTAAAAATAATGATTGGGACATTCAATATACATTTGATAAAGAAAACGGCATGGAAAGCTTTATCCGCGTATATGACCAAAACCACCGCTATGCACATCGTGACAAATATAGATGGTATGTCAATGGCAGAGGTGCTGCTGACGCGTATAATGCTGCTTTCCCAAATGGTGCCACCAACGAGCAGCTTTCCAATTGGATTAGCCAAAACCTGGCTCCGTTCCCGGATGGGGATCAAGAAAAGGTTAAAGAATGGCTGGAAAAAACAGGCGGCGCTGCCCAGGAGCCTACCAGCTGGCATGATGAAAAGAACCGTGGTGTACAACTGCAATACGCCAAGACGGTTGGCGTAAACGATATTATTGCCAGTGTAACCTATGATAAGGCAAAAAATTTCTCTAAGAGCTATGATAATACCGGCAAGCTGACTACAAGCTATGTAGAAAGAAAATCCATACTGGGTTATATTCAGGACAAGATTCATCTGAGTGATAAATGGGATATTACACCTGCTCTCCGCTATGCTAAATATAGTGCCTTCGAAACAACAAACTCCAATGGCACAACTCAAGGCAAGGGCGATACCAATCTGCTGACGCCTGTAATCAATACGCAATATATGTTTGATGATACCAGCAGCATGTACTTCGGCTGGACTAAGGTTTTCCGTCCGTTAAAGCAAGGCGACTATACCAGTGTTGATGGTGTATTTAATACTCCGCTTGATGATGAAAAGGGCGATGCCTGGACTTTGGGTATTCGCAAGGATTTGAGTGACAAAACCAGCATCGCAGTGCATTATGATTGGACCCGCATGAGCAATGCTATTGCAACACTGCCTATTTCTCTCAATGGTGAAATTAAGAGCACTGCAGTTAATGCTAAGGAAGATAAAAAATCCTTTAACCTGACCTTGGATCACCAATTTGATGATCACTTTACTCTGAGCGCATCTTATTCTCACATGAAGGATAAATGGCTGGCAAAAAATGGCTGGGTACTTGATCCGAGCTGGGGTTACAATAATTCCAGCGATATCAACACTGCAATCAACAACCTGCGTCCGCAAAACCATTATTCTTTGAACCTGTCTTATGAAAATGGGAAGCTGTATACCGGCCTTTTGACTAACTGGTATACTGGCTGCAGCAGCTATGCTTTCACAAGCAACAGATTCCTGGTTCTGGATTGGAACTTGAACTATGAGATCAATAAAGATCTAACTGCTTATGTTTTGGTAAGCAATCTGACAAATGAAGCTTATGAAACTTCTTATAACTCTTGGAATGGCGTTGGT
>CAVAHH010000202.1:0-3841 GCA_963588395.1 bacterium | reverse complement strand
AATACTTAAACTCTAGCGATTTTTTAATTTGTAAAGTTAGTTTTGTCCCAGCCTCTTTGCTGTTTTATATAGTTTTAGGAAACAAATTCCCAAAACTTTGCTGTTTTATATAGTTTTGGGAAATCAATTCCCAAAACTTTTCAGGATACACCAATGCCTCGCTCTTTCTGCACAATTATGATGAATAGGTCTGCATAACTACTCCCTACTTACCGTACTTTTCCGCATTCTCCTGCACATAAGTAGTAGTCAAATAAGGCGCATATTCTGCTGCGCCACTTTCTATTTGCTTACGCAAAATATTTTGCCAATCACGTTTGCCATACAAAAAGCGGATAATATAAACCGACTGCTCATCTTCACGCACAACATAAAACAACAGATAATTTTTTACAGGCACAAAGCGAATCCCCCAAGCACGCAGCAAATCATCATTGCATAAGGGATATTTTGTCGGGAAAAATTTTAAATCCTTAATTGCTTCCCTAAAACTTTTTGCAAGATTAACCACTCCAATATGACTATATAACTTTTTGGCTATATAATCCTCTGCTTCATAGTAGTCTCGCTTAGCAGTTGCAGTAATAGATGCTTTATAATTAATATACTTCATTATCCACCTGCAATTCCGGATATCTTGCTTGTAGCTCCGCTAAAAACTCGTCAACAGGCGTTGTCCTCCCTGCTTCAATATCATCCAATCCTTGCTTTAACGCTCCGTACAATTCAAACCGTGCCGTTAGCTTTTCATATGCCTCAATGCTCATCACCGCCAAATCACCTTTACCATTTTTGGTAATGAAAACCGGCTCATCATATTGATGGCAGAAGTTAGAAATCTCATTATAGTTATTACGCAAATCTGCGCTCGAAGTAATTTTAGGCATCATCGCACCTCCTTATATACAAAAATTATACCTAAATTTTTGTATATAGTCAATTTTTGCAAGCAAAAAGGTCTGCACATCACCTGATATGCAGACCTTAAATTATTCAACCAGCCTTTATTTTACCGCTGCCTTCAAAATACCATGCACCATAAGAGCGGAGTTATACAAATCCTCCTCCTTCAGGTATTCATCAACCGTATGCACGTTAGCCATGCCGGTGCCCAAAATTACGCTGGGCAGGCCATAGGCATTAAAGAAGTTGGCATCACTGCCACCGCCGGTCAACGAAACGTTCGGCTCAAAGCCGTACATAGCGCAGGCAGCCTTTGCCAGGCGTACAACCTCGCTGTCATCTGCCACGAGAAAAGAGCTGTATTTATCCTCAACCACTGCCTCGGCCTTTGAACCATGCTTTTCAGCACTTTGTACGATGGTGTCCACAATCTCGCTGCAGATAGCTTCCAGCTTTTCCTTGTTGCGGCTGCGGGCATCGCCCTCGATGGTCACCAGGTCGGGCACGATATTGGTTGCCTTACCACCGCCGATAATGCCGATATTGCAGGTGGTTTCCTCATCGATGCGGCCGTAACGCTCAACATCAGCCAACGCCTTGGCTGCAATCATAATTGAGTTAATGCCCTTTTCCGGCTCCAAGCCGCCGTGGGCGGTTTTACCGATGATGCTGATTTTGTACTTCTTCTGTCCGGGAGCACCAACAACAATTTCTCCCGGCGCGCCCTCGCCGTCAAGAGCGTAGCCAACATCTGCACGCAGCTTGGAGCGGTCCATGCAGCGTGAGCCGTTAACGCCGCCCTCCTCGCAGATGGTAAAGAGCACCTGAATATCACCGTGGGGAGTGCCCTCCTCCAAAATCAGGCGCAGACCTTCTAAGATGCCCTCCACACCGGATTTATCGTCACCACCCAAAATGGTAGTGCCATCGCTATACAAGACACCGTCCCTTTGTACTACAGTGGTGCCGCCGCACGGCTCTACGCCATCCATATGCGCCGAAAGCAACACGCGCGTCGCAGCCTGCACATCCTCGCTGGCAGGCAAAAATGCCCACAGGTTGCCGCAGTTACCGCCAAGCCTTACACCTGCATCATCCTCCTCCACAGCAAAGCCCATAGCCTCCAGCTTGCCCTTGAGCAGGTCAAACACCGGACGCTCGGCCAGTCCGTGGCAGGGAACAGCCACTATTTCCTTAAATTCTGCAAGCATACGCTCCTTGTTCACTTGAGTCATAAACATCGTCCTTTCTCTATATCAGATTATTCCTGTGTGCTCCAGCAAAATTTTCGTACCAATGCAAATAAGCACCGTACCGCCAATGATATCAGCACGCTTACCCACGACGGTGCCCAGCTTGAAGCCTGCAATACCGCCAAAGGTGGCAATAGCGAAGGTCACAATACCGATAAGCGTTGCCGAAAACCAGATATTGGTATTCAAAAACGCCAAGCTTATGCCTACAGCCAGGGCATCTATGCTGGTGGCAACTGCCAGCACTGCCATCTCCTTAAGCGTATAATCCTTTTTTACGTCACACGCCTCGCTGGATTCACGAATCATATTCACGCCCAGATACACCAGCAGGATAAAGGCAATCCAGTGATCGTATTCTGTGATATAGTCGCGGAAGGACACAGCGCCAAAATAGCCTATCACAGGCATAATAAACTGAAATGCGCCAAACCAGCTGCCAAAGCGCAAGGCTCCCCGCAGTCTGCTTGCCGGACTAAGCACCATGCTGCCGCAAATAGAAACAGCAAAGGCATCCATCGCCAAGCCGACTGCCAGGAGCAAAAGTTCTGCTAAACTCATATTTCATTTCCTCACTTTTAAATTATTGCTTTTCTTCTTTATGCAGTAACTGCAACAGCCGCTTATGATCCTTGCTCAGCTTAAGCACGCGGAAAATACTGGTCATAAACATCATGCCCAAGGCAATAGCGCTGGCATCCAAGCCAGCGGTAAGCAGAATGTTCATTCCCTGGTCATAACGATTTTCAATGATCTGAGCCATGCCGTTGTACATGCCCAGTCCCGGGACGATAGGAATGATGCCTGGGATGACAAAAACCGTTACCGGCTGCTTAAACACACGCGCTGCCAGCTCACTTAAAAGCGACAGGCTGATGGTGGCAAAAAGGTTGGCATAAAACGAGCTGTACTCCAAATCCTTGCGCACATACACAAAAACTACCCAGCCCACTGCACCGATAACACCGCTGACGGCAAGACTTTTACGAGGAGCCTGAAAAAGCACGGCAAAGGCCACCGTAGCCAAAAAAGCAAAGCCAAAGGCCTCCAAATAATTTATGGCCACAATTCCCACCCCCAGTGATACCAGATGAGCAGGCTAAAGGCCAGGCCGATAGCGATAGACGTAGCAAAAAGCATGGCCTCGGCTATACGTGAATTGCCCGAAATCAAATCTCCTGCCATGTAATCACGCAGACCGTTGGTAAACGCCACACCTGGCAGGAAGGGCATGAGCGCGCCTACGATGATGTTGGTACGTGTGCATTGCACGCTCACAGCGCAGCAAGCAATCGCCAGCGCGCCGATAGCAGCCCCAGCCAGCGCGTTTTCCCAAAAAGCACTGGGACGGTAGCCGCCAAGCTGCTTTAACAGCACCATCGACAGACCGCCGGTGACAAAGGCCGCCACAAAATCGTGACTGTTGCCGCCAAGCATAGCTGCAAAGGCCGCCGAGCTGGCTGCCGAAGCCAGGCAGACGCTCCATTTGCCATATGGCGGCGCTTTATGCAGCAGCTCATCAAAATAATCCAGCGTGGCCCTGTAGCTAAGCGGCCACTTGGCCAGATTATACGAAAAATCATTAACCTCGCTGATAACGCTCAGATTGGTGCCACGATAGCGAATGCGGCAGATAATTGTAGAGCCGTCACTCGTTTCATCACCCAAAATAATGACAGTAGGCG
>CAVAHH010000201.1:1290-3842 GCA_963588395.1 bacterium | reverse complement strand
CTAGGTGCTGAAGTTATCACGATTGGTTGCGATCCTAACGGTATCAACATCAACAACGGCTGCGGCTCCACTCATCTGGAGGCTCTGCAGAAGAAGGTTGTGGAATGCGGCGCAGACGTGGGTATCGCCAATGATGGTGACGCAGACCGCTGCCTGGCCGTGGATGAAAACGGTGAAGCCTTGGATGGCGACCAGATTATGCTGATTTGCGCACTGGAGCTTATGAAGCGCGGTAAGCTGCAGGATAATATGCTGGTGACCACTGTTATGAGCAACGTAGGCCTGCACCAGGCTATGAAGGCACATGGCGGCAAGACCGCTAAGACCGCTGTCGGTGACCGTTACGTGCTGGAGGAAATGCTCAAGCATAACTATTCTATCGGCGGCGAGCAGTCCGGTCATATCATTTTCTCGGAATTTGCCAAGACCGGCGACGGCATTTTGACTGCTGTGCAGCTTTTGTGCGCTATGGTGCGCAACAACAAGACGCTTTCGGAAATGGGCAGCGTGATGACCAAGTTCCCACAGGTGCTGCTCAACGTGCGCGTTAAGGATAAAAACGGCTGGCAGGACAAGGCCGCTATTGCCGAGGTGATCAAAAAGTATCAGGACGAGCTGGGTGAAAACGGCCAGATTTTGGTGCGTGCCAGTGGCACCGAGCCTTTGATCCGTATTATGGCCGAGGGTCCGAAGCAGGAACGTCTGGAGCAGATTGCCAGCGCTATTGCTGACGTTGTTACTAGGGAGCTGGCGTGAGCCATTTTGCAGATTAGCATTTAGTTTACAGCTTGTTTGCTTGACCAAAGGGTCAGCTTATTGTAAAATTAACATAGTCACAAGGATGTGCCGCATGGGCTTAGCCTGCCTGTGCGGCGCATTTTCTGTATCAGACAGAGGTGATGAGAGCGCATGCACCACGCATGTGGTGGACGAGGAATGAGGTTATCGATCAGTCAGCGGATGCCTCACGGCTTGCTGCAGGCCGTAAGCCGGGTACAAAGCCTTTTGGTAACAAAAGAGGGAAAAACCAGGCGGCAGAAAGGGCGGGAATTTTATAGCGCGCGGTGGCCGGCAGAGTTGAAAGGATAGCTGCTTTGCCCTGCGCATCCAAGGAGGAACAACTAATGTGTGGAATTGTTGGCTACATTGGTAGCAACCAGGCCGCTCCCTTTTTGCTCGACGGTATGAGCAAGCTGGAATACCGCGGCTATGATTCTGCGGGTATTGCTGTTTATGAAAACGGCAAAATCCGTGTGGATAAGTGCGTCGGACGTTTGGACGCGCTGCGTCAGAAGCTGGCAGGCAATATGCCTGTGGGCAACGTGGGCATCGGCCATACGCGCTGGGCCACCCATGGCCGTCCGTCGGACCGCAATGCGCACCCGCATACTGACAGCACAGGCAAGTTTGTAGTTGTGCATAACGGTATCATCGAAAACTACCTCAAGCTGAAGGAGGATTTGATCGCTAAGGGTCACACCTTCGTATCCGAAACAGACACCGAGGTGGTGGCACATCTTTTGGCAGATATGTATGACGGGGATTTTGAGGAAACCGTCAAAAAGGTGCTGCATCTGATTAAGGGCTCGTACAGCCTGGTGTTTATGTGTGAATATGAGCCGGATAAGATTATCTGCACGAAAAAGGATAATCCGCTGGTCATCGGCCTGGGCGAGGGCGAAAACTTTATCGCGTCCGACATTCCCGCTATTATCAACCACACCCGCCGCACCTTTATTATGAGCGATGGCGAGGTGGCAACCGTGACGGCTGACGGTGTGTGGGTGCAGGATATCAATGGCACACCTATCAGCAAGAAGGTGTTTGAGGTTAACTGGAACGCCGAGGCTGCCGAAAAGGGCGGCTTTGAGCATTTTATGCTGAAGGAAATCTACGAGCAGCCCAAGGCTATGCGTGACACCATGACCAGTCGCGTGGACAGCGACACTGAAACCATCTCCTTCCCCGAGCTGAACTGGACGGCCGAGGAGCTGGGCGATATTAATAAGATCTTTATTGTGGCCTGCGGTACGGCCTATCATGCAGGCATCGTGGGCAAGTATTACCTGGAGCAGCTGGCACGCGTGCCGGTGGAGGTAGATATTGCCAGCGAATTCCGCTATCGCAATCCGCTGGTGGATGGCAGCAGCTTGACGATCGTCATCAGCCAGAGCGGCGAGACCAGTGATACGCTGGCAGCGCTGCGTGAGGCTAAGCGCCTGGGCGCACGCACATTGGCAGTTACCAACGTTGTGGGCAGTTCTATCGCCCGCGAGGCGGACCAGGTGGTTTATACCTATGCCGGTCCGGAAATCGCCGTTGCCTCCACCAAGGCTTATACGACGCAGCTTTTGGCAATGCTGATGCTGGCAATTTACGTCGGCCGTCTGCGCGGCAGTCTGAGCGAGGAGCGTGCTAGGGAGCTGGTGCACGGGCTTACCTTCGTGCCCGAGCAGATTCATCAGATGCTGGAAAACGTGGACCAGATCAAGGTGTTCGCCCGCGAATACGGCAGCAGCGAGGACGCGTTCTTTTTGGGACGCAGCCTGGAC
>CAVAHH010000201.1:0-1280 GCA_963588395.1 bacterium | reverse complement strand
GTAGCGCTGGAGGGCGCGCTGAAGCTGAAGGAGATTTCGTATATCCATGCCGAGGCCTACGCTGCCGGCGAGCTGAAGCATGGCACGCTGGCGCTGATCGTCGCAGGTGTGCCTGTCATCGTGCTGGCTACGCAGATGGATGTATATGATAAGACCGTGAGCAACCTGCAGGAGGTTAAGGCGCGCGAGGCCGTGGTTATCGCCATCGGCTTTGAGGGTGACACCTCCCTGGCTAAATACGCAGATCATGTTATCTACATACCTAGGACGGATAAATACCTAGCGCCGCTCATGGCTGTGCTGCCCTTGCAGCTTTTGGCCTACTATGCGGCCCTCACCCGTGGCTGTGACGTGGATAAGCCGCGTAACCTGGCTAAGAGCGTAACAGTTGAATAAAAAGCAATAACAGACAGGGGCTGGTGCGTTTGCGCCGGCCCTTATGTGCTTGATATGTGGCAAAAGTGTGATAATTATATTAATAGCTGTTGCTAATAGTTTTTTATCGTGATATGATTGTATTGGTTAACAAGCAGGCAGCCGCAGAGGCTGCCATTGAAAATGGGGAAAAGCGAGGTTTTTGAGATGACTACTAATGTTGAAAAGTATCTGGAAATTGCTAAGCTGGCCAAACACCCTGATAACGCAGAGGTTGTTATTGACGGCATTTTGAACTTCTTTGGGCTGGATTATTTTGATTTGGACCTGGGTGTTGAAAGACTGTATACTATGAAGGTTATTGACTATAAATTCAGAAGCGTGCTGCATGAGGCTGAGGACATGGATACTATCCTGGCCTGGTTTAAGGAAAAGGCCGGTGTGACCGATGAGGATATCGCCGCTGCTGAGGCCAAGAACAAGGAATATATCGATGGCTGCCTGATGCTGGCTAAGCAGTACCTGGGCATGGGTCACTGCATCAGCGGCAAAACCTATCTAGAGCTGGCTGCTGCTAAAGGCTCTGCCGAGGCTGCCGCACAGCTGAAGGATATGGAATACGCACAGGATATGTACGGCCTGGGCGAGCAGTATTTGGCAATGGGCCATGTAATCAGCAGCAAGACCTATTTTGAGCTGGCTGCCGCCAAGGGCTGTCCTAAGGCTGCTGCCAAGCTGAAGGATATGGAATATGCTGCCGACATGTACAAGCTGGGCGAAGAGTATCTGGGCATGGGCCACTGCATCAGCGGCAAGACCTACATGGAGCTGGCTGCTGCTAAGGGTTGCCCAAAGGCCGCTGCTAAGCTGAAGGATATGGAATACGCACAGGATATGTACAAGCT
>CAVAHH010000200.1:0-3849 GCA_963588395.1 bacterium | reverse complement strand
TCCTAACTGTCTCCGGTGCGACCCCCATCTCCGGTACCTGGTAAAGCTGAGCATACAAATTATTAAACCCATATGGCATAGGCGCATGAGAACGGTCAGGCAGCATCGTAAAAAGCCGTGAAAACGCAATCAACCTCCGTAAGCTTTGGTTATCTTCATGAACCGCTGCCTCAGCTCCTGTATCCACACACATATCTGCAAATACTGTTATTTTAGGCGGTAAAGCAATATGCCAGTTAGCAAGCATCTTTTTGCCGACAGACTCAGGAAAAACCGGATAATATACAATCCTATTTCCCAAATCACTTACCTTAAGCATGATGATCGTATCCTTTAGAAGTACATCACTGCCATCAGCATTATAAACACAATGCCATGGCGGAAGTTCTTCATAAGCTTCAACTTCAACCTTGAAATTTTTGATGATCTTAGCTATTGCCGCTTCATTACAGCAATAGTCACGTTGAAACCTCAAATTCTCCTTAGTGCTTGCCAATCTGCACTTATGCATATCATCCCAGCCTTCCATAAAAAATTGCAATATTTCATATTTGATATTCCGAAGCGTTATTATTACTTATTCATATCCTGTACTATATATTGCATTTTCTATGTTAGCATATCCAATTGAATCTGTCTAGTATTTTCTGAATTTTTATGCTTAAAAAAATAGCCTTAAAAGTCACTTCACTGCTGACTTTCAAGGCTAGCCTTATAACGCCAAATTATTTGTCTTAAGCATTCCGTCACTCCAAAATAATATTTTACCGGGTTAGCTTATTCATTTTCCCTTTAACACATAAAAAGGATCAATATTTTGTCCATCAGCCAGCACCTCATAATGCACGTGCGGGCCCGTGCTATAGCCTGTACTGCCTACAAAGCCGATAATTTCACCCTTGATTACCTGCTGTCCTGCAGCAACAGCGATACCACTCATATGACCATAGGCTGTTTCGTAACCATTACCATGGGCAATGCGCACATATCGTCCATAGCCACCGTTCCAGCCGGCCTGCCCCACAGTGCCTGCCGCTGTCGCATAAATAGGTGTACCAAACTCTACCGCGATATCTATGCCTGAATGCCACTCATAGCCACCCTCGATAGGACCGGTGCGCCCACCATAGCCACTGCTGACGCTGCCGCCATCCGTAGGCCACTTATCCGGAAAGGCTGCCATTGTACCGCTACGCCCTTCCACCTCGCCCAAAAGCTGACTGACAGATTTTTTAGTACTGTCGAGCATCTGGCGGATATTGCTGTTTTGCGCCTGTAGCACCGCTATAGTGCCTTGGGTATCAAGATTACCCCTCCCACCTTTGCCGGTATAGGAACTGGTTACGCTGCTACTTTTAGCAGTTGTCTGATCCACCATATTACTCTGCGCCTCACCCAACTTACTGCTGTCCACATCGCGGATAATAGCACGTCGCAGCTTTTTCTCCAAATTGGATATTTCAGCCATATCACGTAGCATGGTTTCGTTATCGTTCAACAGCTTTTGCAGCTTTGTCTGCTGCTCCAGCTTATTTTGCTTATATGCAGCAAATTCTGCTGCCTCGCTACGATAATCTGCAAGCTGATGATACAAATAACCTACACCGCCACAGGCAGCAGCAAACAGCAGCACAGCTGCCGCTACACCGGCCTTAATCCTGTTGTAAGAAAATTTTACGACTCTGCCACCTGGCAGACGTAGCTCACAAAAATCTTCCTGCATAATTTTTACCTCACTTAAAAAGACCAAAGCGCTGACCCAATGCCAGCAATCTGCGTCCTACAAAAGGAACGTTATCTAAATCCTCGCGTTTCAAGCCCCCGCACCCCAAAAGTGCCAAAGCATAGGCAGGCACCGCCGCGCACATTGCAAACAGCACGCACCACATTCCCATACGTTCTGTCAGTGCCAGCACAGCATAAATTACGCCTCCCATTACACCGGATGCTATAAGAGGACGTAAAATACTGCTAAACGAAAGCGTATAACCTGTCAGCTTGTAGATAAAGGCCATATTGATGATGGCCGCCACAGCAAAGTCTGCAACCGTCGCCATTGAAGCACCTCGTATTCCAAGCTCGGGAATAGCAGTCAGCCACCAGCTCATAAGCACCTTTACAACACAGGCAATAATCATATTGACCACAGGAATGGCAGTACGCCCCAAACCCTGCAAAATACCGGTGCTTATCTGATGCATACCCAAAAAGAGAATACCGATACTCATGGTCTGAATAGCAGCAGCTGCACCAGGCGCATTATAAATCAAGCCTGCAACCTTTTCGGCCAAAAAGTATAAACCCATAAAGCAGGGAAAGGTAATAATCATGGCCACGCGGAAGGCTATGCGGATTTTCTCACGGATAGCTGCGAAATTTCCCAGTGTGCGTGATTCCGAAATTGAAGGCACCAGGCTGATAGTCATAGCAGCAGTAAAAATCGTTGCCAAATTTACTAGCGGCACCGCCATACCCGTCAGATAGCCAAACAGCTCAGTAGCGTGACGCACATCAAAGCCTGCAGCCTCCAAACGCTGCGGCACGATAAGCAGATCCAGATTGGCACCAATCGGTAGCATCAAGCTGGTAAGCGACACCGGCAATGCCAGCTTTAGCAAGCGCTTGATGATATGTCCTGCCTTCTCCTGCGGAATACTATCATCCTGCGCCGCCATTTCCTGCTGCAGACGACGCTTAAGGCGGCGGTAGAACCACATCAGCACCAGCAACGCACAGAACGCACCTACGCCGGCACCCATGCTGGCGCCACCTGCGGCAAGCGCCAGGCCGTAAGGCATAAACAAATCTGCAAAAACGAGCATTGTAATAACGCGCGTCAGCTGCTCGACAATTTCGCTCACCGCTGTAGGCTCCATAATCTGCCAGCCTTGCAGATAACCACGGAAGCTTGCCAGGAAGGTTACGAAAAACACCGCCGGAGCCAGCGCGATGATGGAATAATAGGCTCGTCCATCACGGATTATGTGATTATTGATCAACCAGTCCGCACCAAAAAAGAGTGCCGAAGAAAATATCAGGCCACTAATCAACAAAAGCCGCAGCGAGACGTTAAACACGCGCTTGGCACCACGATAGTCCTTGTTGGCCAGCTTTTCGGATGTAATAATAGAAATAGCCACAGGCACACCTGCGCTGGACACGGTGATAGCCATAAGGTAGATGGGAAAGCCCATCTGATACAGGCCTATGCCCTCGCCACCCAAAACACGTGACAAAATAATCCAATTCAAGGAGCCTATAACCTTGACCACGATACTCGAGGCAGTCAAAATCAAAGTTCCCTTCAAAAATTTACTATTAGAAGCTTTACTTTCTCCGCTCATACGATCCCCTTACTTATGTGTAGATATATAGTATAATTATCCTCTTTTCTCTGCAAATTTACAAGAGGCTGTGCTATAAATGTCATAGATACATCACAGCTTTTTGTGCTGCAATAGCAAGAAGAAAAAAGAAATCTCTTTCCACGTCATGAGACAAAGCTAAGCTATCGGCCTCTTCATAATCATCAAACGAAAAGCGTTAGTTGCATCTAACTAATTTAGATTTAAAACTAACGGATAATTATTATTGACAATTATCGCACGCTATGTTATTATATGCTTGTCAAGGACACACGCAGATGTGTTAAATAAAAAATTTAGCAACGCATTATATAATTTATGGAGGGAAATTACTATGAAAAAATTTGTATGTCAAGTATGCGGTTATGTCTACGAAGGTGAAGCTGCTCCGGCAAAATGCCCGCAATGCGGTGCTCCGGCAGCAAAATTTACTGAAATGGCGGCAGAAATGGGCTGGGCCGCTGAACACGTTGTCGGTGTTGCC
>CAVAHH010000199.1:0-3851 GCA_963588395.1 bacterium | reverse complement strand
GAAGCATAGGCTGTGTTTGCACGGACTGGAAGTCAAGCACCAGGCACAGCTTTTCAATATGCTGAAAAAACTGCTGCCTGCGTGTAAAACAAAGGTAAAACTTAAAGAAAAATATTTTAACGACAATGATATGTATAAATGCCAGCTGAAGCGCTTCGTGCCGCAAAATAGCGATGGCTGGCGGGTGGAGTGCGCCTGGGGTGTGCTTTTGGTGAGTGATAAGCTTTTGCCTGTCGCAGATATTATCTTGGAGTTTGAAGGCACTAATGCCAAGGCTGTGGCATTAGTAGCGCAGCTGCTGCCGAGAATTTTGGCGGCGCGGATAAAATTTGTGCTGGAGGAGCCTGAGCTTTCACAGCGGCTGGATCAATTGCGTGGTTGCTTTGACCAAAAACAACTGACGGCCTATGATGAGGATAATGCTATGAGTGTGCTTTATTGTCATCTTCCCTGGCAGTTATATTATGTTAGCAAGCTGTGGCAGGAAATTTTGCTGCGTGGTGCGGAAAAGACGCTTATGCGTCAACTACGCGTAAAGCTGCGGCGGCTGCGGTCGCTTTTGACGCTGTGTAAGCCGCTTTTGCCGCAGGAGGAGGCTACGCATTGGCAGGGAGTGTTAAAATCACGCACCAATCTGTTGAGTGATGTGCGGGAGTATGATGTAGCCTTGCACACCTGTAGCAGGCTCAAAAGTGGGCAGGAGCAGGATGAAACTGTACCACAGCTGACGGCGCTTTTGCAAAAGCTGCGTGCGGCAGCTGCGCAAAAGGCCTTGCGTAACCTGAAGATAAATCACCTGACACTAGAGCTGTCGCAGCTGCTTTTGTGGCTATACAGTGTGCCGCAGCCTGCTAAAGAGTTGACAATGGCAGAGTTTTTATCGCATCGCTTTGGCGTGTGGTATGACAAGCTGCTGGAGCTGCCAGAAAAGTATCCTGACCTGCGTGATATGGAACAGCTTCACCGCATTCGCATTAAGCTTAAACGCTTCCGTTATGCGTTGCAAAGCGTGCCGGAGCTGGCTGCGGAGCCGCGTCTTTTGCGCAGCCTGAAGTATTTACAGGACACGTTGGGCCTTTTGCATGACGATTATATCAATAGTTTGCTGGTACGGCAGCTGTTGGCAGCCAACCCTAAAAATACTGATTTGCGCTATGAAGCTGCTTTGTTCAGTGGTTGGGAGCAGGCTAAGGCTGATGCGGCGTTGGAGGCATTGCCGGCGCAGTGGGAAGCCTTTAGCGAGCTTTTGAGGCAATGGCAGGAAGCAAATTTGTGATAGACTTAACAGTAATATTGGGCTTAGACAATAGTTTTGCAAATATATTGTAAAGTTTTTTCTTGCTGCTTGCACTTAGCTGTGCAAAAGACTATAATTAGAGCAGCTTTTAGCTTAGAGGAGGATTTTCCAATGAAAAAAATAGTTATGATGGTTGTAATGATGATGATGCTTGCAATTAGCGCTGTTTGCAGTGCTTCTAATGGCAAGGTGTTGGATGCAGAGGAAGCGATTGCTGCTAAGTTTCTTGCCGGTGGCAATTATAACGCTGTAAGCTCCGTTATGACTGAGGAGATGAAGAAAAACTGGGATGAAAAGGCCTACAGTAATTTTCAGGCTCAGATTGCTAAGGATTTTGGCAAGCTGACAAGTAATCAGCTGATTGTTGTAGAAAAGCATAAAAATGCAGATGTATTGCTGTATCAGGTTACAGCAGAAAAGATACCCGCAGCCCGCTTTGTATATCTGTTTGAGCTGAACGGAGAAAAAGCAACACTGAGAGATTTTAGTGTAATGCTGCCGCAGAAACAGGAAGAGAATAAGGCAGCAGACAAGAAATAAGCTATAAAAGCATGATTTGAAGCAGGGCAGTGCTGTAAAGGCATTGCCCTGCTTTAGTTTCATTGACAAGCATGTAGTCTTGCGTTATACTTGTACTATAGAGAAAGAGAGAGCGGCGTGGCGATAGCTGCGCACAGATAGATGAGCCGTGGGAGCTATAGCCCGCGGTTTTTTGTTCCTAAAAGAGGTGTATAATTTTTGAAAAACTGGAAGATAATTTTGGGCGTTTTGACGGCCAACGTAGTGATGATGGCATCAGGCTATACTATGCTTATACCGTTTTTGCCCATGTATTTGATGAACGAGCTGGGTGTGAGTGCAGCCGACGTAAAAATGTGGAATGGTGCTATTTTTTCCATCACCTTTTTGATTGGCGGCATCATGGCACCAATCTGGGGCAAGATGGCTGATACCAAGGGCAAGAAGATGATGGCTATGCGTGCGGGTGCGGGTCTTGCTATCTCCTATTTTCTGGGAGGCCTGGTAACCAGCCCGGAGCAGATGTTTGGCGTGCGTGTTATCCAGGGCTTTGCTGCAGGTCTGTGGAGTGTGTGTCTGGCTATTGCCACCAGCCTGGTGCCGCTTGATAAGCTGGGCGTGAGCTTGGGAATTTTGCAGGCAGGACTTACCTGCGGTAACGTCGTGGGCCCGCTCGTGGGTGGCTCGCTTGCTACACTGTTTGGTATGCGTGCGTCTTTTTTTGTCGCAGGCTCATTGCTGACGATCATAACGTTAGTGTTTATGTTTTATATTCCGGAGCCGCCTAAGGCTGTGCCGGTGAAAAAGCAGACGGAGGACAAGCCAAGGGTGCAGCTGTTAAAGCAGCCTGTTGTGCGTGAAACGCTGGTATACGTCGCAATTGCGCAGATGGTCATTCTTTTGATACAGCCGATACTCAGCCTGTATGTAGCAGAATTGAACCATGGTGAGGGCAATTTAATTTTCTTGTCCGGTGTAGCCTTTTCACTTGTGGGTATAGCCAGCGCGCTTACAGCACCAAGCTGGGGACGCTTTGGTCAGGATTACGGCTTTTACAAGGCGCTGTGTGCAACAACGCTGCTATCTGGTATTATGAGCTGTGTGGTGGCGGTGCCGCAGACGCTGCTATTGTTTTGTGTGTGCAACTTTTGCTATGGATTGTGCTGTGCAGGTATTCAACCATCTTTGAGTGCTATTTTGGCCAGCAATACGGATGCAGACCAGAGAGGTCGCGTGTTTGGCTTTATGTTTAGCGCGCAGCAGTTTGGCTCTATGATGGGACCGCTGATAGGTGGTTTTATTGCTACTTATGCTCCACTCAAGAGCTTGTTCGTAGTTGCAGGCATAGTACTTTGTATTATCAGCGCTTTGGTATGGTTGCGTCATGGACGTGAGTAAATCAGCCGGCTTTAGCTAGTATTTCAGGAACAAATTACAAACAATATTTAGAAAATTTATAGCAAATAGAAGCTCTGTAACTCCCGAAAAATGGGGGATACAGAGCTTTTTGCTTGAAAAGACACAGTATTGACACAAATCAGCCGCGCTGATTTCACACTTGCCGAAAAACTAATTGTACGCGTTTTGCAGGCTTTGAATATAATCTGAGCTGTGGGGGTGATGAAAATATGGCTTAGACGTTGTGCGTCCTTGCAGCAGCAGGCAGCCTTCTACCAGCAGCTGGCAGTGATTTTACAAAGCGGTCTGCCACTATTGTCAGGTTTGGCACTTTTGCAGCAGCATGCAAAAGCTTCTCAGGCGCTGGTGTGCTATCGTCTGCAGCAGAGTCTGCGGCGTGGTAGCAGTCTGGCACAGGCTATGGCCCAGGAGCAAAGGCAATTTAGTCATCTGGCAGTTACATTGGTTGCTGTTGGTGAAGAAAGCGGCGAGCTGGCGATTGTTTTGCAGCAGCTGGCGGCGTTTTACACAAAACAGCACAAGCTACGGCAGTTTGTCATGCAGGCTGTCACTTATCCTGCTATTCTGCTTTTGCTATCAGTGTGCGTGCTGCTATTGTTTGTGCTCTACATCCTGC
>CAVAHH010000198.1:0-3873 GCA_963588395.1 bacterium | reverse complement strand
GCTGATAACTGGACCCAACAGGCTTTGATTGAATCTAACGGCGGCAGCATGCTGACTAAGGTTGACGGCAAGGTTAAGGCTGGCTTTGACAGCCCGGAATCTGCGGCAGCTTATCAGGTAATTGCTGACATGGTTAAAAACGGCAGCGGCCTGCATGCTACCAACGAGGAAGGCTTCCAGGCTTATATCAGCGGCAAGCTGGGTATGGTTTGCACCACCATCGGCAAGCGTGCTAACTTTGAAAAGAGTGCCAAATTTAAAGTAAGAGCAGTTCCGTTCCCGGCCTTTGCGGGCAAGGAAACTAAGATTCCTGCCGGTGGTAACTTCCTGATGGTCTTCTCCAAGGATGCTGAAAAGCAAAAGGCTGCAGTTGAATTTATCAAATATTTGGAATCTCCCGAAGCGCTTGCTAAATGGAGCACCGGTACCGGTTACCTGCCGCCGCGTAAGGGCGTAGCTGATGACCCGCAGGGCTTTAAGAAGCTTGCTGACGAAAACCCCAACATCAAAATGGCACTTGCAGAAATGCCTAAGGTTACCAAATGGGCAAGCTTCCCCGGTGCTAACGGCCTGCAGGCAGAGCAGCTGCTGATTGATGTACGCGATATCATCTTAAGCGGTAAGATGACTGCTGCTGAAGCACTGCACCAGACCGCAGAAAAAATCAATAAGCTTCTGTAAGAAGCTCAACAAGCGAGCTGCCGCCCTGAGCGGCAGCTTATTTTAATAGGAGGCATATATGTCTAAAAACAACAAGGAGGCGCTGCTGTATCTGCTGCCGGCCGCAGTGCTCTTCCTCATCTTTTATTACTGGCCGCTGGTGCAGAACATTTATCTGAGCGTATTTTCGTGGAACATGATTAGTCCGAGTAAGCAATTTGTGGGAATTGAAAATTTTGCCACAGTCTTTGGCTCGGCAGAGTTGATAAAAATTTTAATCAACACGGTGCTTTTTGTGGGCATTATGCTGGTGCTCAACTTTGTGTTGCCTTATTTGTATTCCTTTGTGCTGGGACATTTGGTGCACAAGTGGACAACCTTTTACCGTAGCGCGCTGTTTTTGCCATCTACGCTGTCGCTGGCAGTGGCAAGCATCCTCTTTTTGTGGATATATAATCCGCTGGCAGGACCGCTGAGCATTGTACTTGGCAGCGTAGGACTTGAATCCCCGCGCTGGTTTAAGGAAAATTACCTGGTTATCTTCGCTATTTGCACCATCATTGGCTGGAAGGTGTTCGGCTACAACCTTATCGTCATGCTGGCGGCCATGGTGGCAGTGCCCAAGGAGATGATTGAGGCTGCCAGATTGGAAAACGCCTCTAACTGGGTTATCTTCAAAAAAATCATCCTGCCTATGACCTCGTCCACGGCGATTTACGTGTTCACGATTACGGTTGTCTTCGGTTTGCAGTACGTGCTGGTGCCTGTCAACATGCTTACGCAGGGCGGACCGGACCAGGGCAGCAGCAACCTTGTTTATATTATTTACCAATATGCCTTCACCTTCTTCAAGGCAGGCACCAGCGCAGCCTATGCGGTTATCACCATGGTCTGCTACCTGATCTTCCTCTTTGTGAAGAACAAATACTTGGAAAAGAAGGTGTACTATGAAAACTAAGCTGCAAAACGAATGGTATTGGCATGTGTTTTTGCTGATTGCGGTGTTTTTAATGCTGTGGCCGATTGTCTTTATGATTTCGACCTCGCTCAAGGATTTGAACCAGGTTTTTGAATCCACCCTCAATCCGCTGCCGTTTCCCCCGACCTTTGACAATTACCTTACGGTGCTCGAAAACTTTCCGTTGTTTACCTACATCTGGAACACCTTTTATATTGCCATCGTGGTGACGGCGAGCAAGGCTGCAACCAGCGTGCTGGCTGCCTTTGCCTTTGTTTATTACAATTTTAAGTACAAGGAAACTATTTTTAACGGCATGCTACTGACGTTTTTTATTCCCATCACCGTGCTGATTATGCCCAACTACCTGATGATGTCGAAGCTGGGGCTTTTGGACACACCCTATGGCGTTATGCTGCCGGGATTGGTGGATGGCATGGGTATCTTTTTGATGCGTCAGACGATGCGCAGCATTCCCAGGCCGCTGCTTGAGGCAGCTATTTTGGATGGTGCCAAGCCGCATCAGGTGCTCTTTAAGGTGATCCTGCCGCTGATCAAGCCTTCAATTTTGGCTATTTCTATTCTGTTTTTCATTAACAGCTGGAACGAATATTTTTGGCCGCTGCTGATTTTACAGGACAAGGCTAATTTGACCCTGCCCTTGGCGCTGCAGATGTTTATCAGCGCCGAGGGTGGCAGTGAATGGGGCATCGCTATGGCTGTGGCTACCCTCACAAGTCTGCCGCCGCTTGTGCTTTACGGCTTCTGCCAAAAGTTTATTATCAACACATTTATGCAATCGGGCGTGAAAGGATAAAAAGATGGACAACGCAAAGAATGATTACAGCATTATATTTAGCCAGGTACAAAAGGCCTATGGTAAAAACGTCGTTATCAACGATTTAAACTTGGAGATTAAAAAGGGTGAACGCCTGATACTGCTCGGTCCCTCCGGCTGCGGCAAGACCACCACGCTGCGCATGATTGCAGGCTTTGAGGAAATCACCGGCGGCCAGTTATTTATGGACGGACGCGTGGTGAACGATATTGCTCCGGGTGAACGCAACATTGCTATGGTATTTCAAAGCTATGCGCTTTTTCCACATCTGACGGTGTGGGAAAACATTACCTTTGGCCTGCAGCTGCAAAAGCTGCCTCAGGCAGAAATAGAAAGCCGCACCCGTAAGGCCATGGAGATTTTGCATCTTGAGGGCTATGAAAATAAAAAGACACACGAGCTGAGTGGCGGCCAAAAACAGCGTGTCGCCCTGTGCCGTGCGCTGGTGAAGCAGTCACCGTACTTTTTGCTGGATGAGCCGCTGTCTAACCTGGATGCTAAGCTGCGTCAGAAGGCACGCACCGAGCTGGTAAAAATTCACGAAATGTTTAAGCCTACCATGGTGTATGTAACTCACGACCAGATAGAGGCGATGACCGTAGCACACCGCATCGCTGTTATGAACCAGGGTAAAATCCAACAGATTGATACTCCTGCCAATATATATCATCATCCTGCCAACACCTTTGTTGCAGGCTTTATCGGCTCGCCTGCCATGAACATTTTGCAGGCAGATGTGATGGACGGCAAAATCATCGTGGGTAATAGCGCCATGAGCCTGCCTGCTGAGCGTGTGGCCGAGGTTGGCGCACGCAGCAGGGTGCTCTTTGGCCTGCGTCCCGAGGCTTGCCAACCACGCTTTGAAAGTGCTATGATTAATGGCAGGGTGGAGTTTGTGGAAAACACAGGCAACCTCAAAACTGTCACCCTACGCCTGGGCACGGGCGAAAGCTTTTATTTGCAGGACAGCAACCAGAGCATTGCGCTGGAGGATATCCACGGCTTTGATTTTGACTGGCAAAACGTTTGCCTGTTTGACGCTGAGACAGGCGAAAATTTGGCGAACACTAAATAAGGATGGTGGACAAAATGCAATTTGAAGTCAGTGATTTGCTTTTCCCGGGCTTTCCTAAGGCTGCTATGACGGCCTTGGACAAGCAATATGGTATTGAATTTTTTTATGAATTTGGCAAGGATTATTATTGGAACCAGCAGGTGGAGGATTGGGGCGAGCGTGCCCTGTCTATCCATGCTCCCTGCGTGGCAGTGAATTTGGCAGCAGCTAAGCAGAAGGGCTATGCCAAGGTTTTTGAAAAGACCTTTGCCTATGCGCAAAAATGCAACGCCGGCTTTGTGGTGGTACACACCAATGAGGCCATAGAGGGGGACAAGGAAATTTTACAGGCACGGGTAATCC
>CAVAHH010000197.1:0-3905 GCA_963588395.1 bacterium | reverse complement strand
CAGCGTGAACCTTTTGGCAGGTGAGCGAGCCGATGATAGCTATGCGGATGAGGTGCTTTACCTGCTGGTAGAACAAAGCCTTGAAGTCCTCGTAGCTTTGGCAGTCTGCCAGCTTGGTGGGCAGGCCCATGAGCTTGCCGGTGATGGAGCTATAGCCGTCGTGCATAGTGTATTCCATAGCAGCGGCCAGGTTGATATTGCAGGCGGATGTCCATTCGCCGATTTTACGGAAGTGCGGTACTACGCAGCCGCAGTTGCTCCAGTCGCGTGCGTCTTCAGGCGGCAGACCTGCGGCCATCAGCATTTCTGCACCTGCTGCGTCATTGTGTACGGCAGGGAAGCCTGTGCCGCAACGGATAAGCTTGCATACTGCCAGCAAAAATTCGGGCGGGCAGTTGGGATGGATGCGCACGCTTAAGCCGGGCTGATGAGTTTTAATAGCTTCGGTGGCTTCCAGGCAGAGGTATGATACTTCGTTGGTGGCGTCGCTGCCGTCACGCTTGCGGCCGCCGACGGTGAGGTTTTGGAAGGAGTTGTAGCCGGCAAAGAATTGAGCGGTGTTGCTGGAAATTGCCCACACCCATTCCGATAGCTTCAGCCACAGTGCTTCGATAAGCTCCAGGGCTTCATCGCGTGCGAGCAGGCCTGCGTCAACATCCTTTTGATAGTAGGGATACATATATTGGTCAAAGCGGCCCAGGTTGAGAGCCAGGCTGTTTTCGGAAAGGATGGAGCCAAGCTGGGTGAACCACACGCATTGAATGGCCTCACGGAAGCTTGTAGGCGGATTTTGCGGTACTGCGCGACACACCTTGGCGATGGTCAGCAGCTCTTCCTTGCGCGCTGCGTCGGTCTCTTCTCCTGCCAGGCGCTCTGCTTCGTCGGCATAGCGGTTAGCCAGGGTAATGATGCCCTCACATACAAGTAGCTCGCTATTGTAAAAATCAATTTTGTCCTGATCATCGGCGTTAGCTAAGTCGAGCTGCGCCAGGTGTGCTTTAGCTTCGTCCATAAAGCCGCCAAAGCCTTTTTTGAAGACCAGATCGGTGTAATCAGCGCTTACCTCGCCTACAGCGCTACGCCATTTGGAATCGTTGTCGACGATACCGGTGTCAACCAATACCTTGGCGGTGTCCTTGTCCAAACGGGCAAGGAAGGTTTCCTCCAGTGATTTTCCCTGCCAGTAGGGAAATACCTCGTCACGCAGTACTTTCTTAGCCTCATCACTGATATTGTATTGATCCTGTGTACGGCTGGCGAAGTTATCCATTTCCTCGTCCACCCATTTCCAGGAGTATTCCGGACAGATGATGCCGCTGCGCTTAAATTCACCGATACTGCCTACTAAAAGCTCGCCAGGGAAAATAGGTGTGGGAATCTCGCGGCATACTGCCAAAAAGGCCTTAGCGCGGCGCAGGCATACTGCTTCGCCTTCGGTTTCCTTGTGGGAATCGGTAAAGATTTTGGCGCGTGTGGCGCTGATGGATGGTTTGGTTGCGATGTAATCTGCTTTAAAATCTAAAATACGTTTTGTTGCCATAATAATAGCCCCCTCATGAAAAAACAAATTATAATTCAGGATGTTTATTCAGATAATCGGCAAGAGCCTTGCCGGCCTTCTGCATATGCTTTTTTAATATCAGCTTGGCACTTTTCTTGTCCTGCGCTTTGCAGGCTGCCAAAAGCTGTCTGTGCTCTGTTTGGGATTCCTGCTTTTGCAGCATGTTATTAAGATAAAAAATCATGTAACGGCTAACCTGGTTGTTGAGCTGCTGGATGGTTTCCAGTAGCTTGCTGTTGCCGCAATGCTGGTAAAGTGAGGCGTGGAATTTGATGTTCAAATCATTGTAGCGCAAAGGCTCGTTACAAAATTCTTCCTCATCCAGCATTCCTTCTAGCAAAAAGAAATCATTTTCAGTCAACCGTGGCAGTGAGCGCGATAGTGCTTCGGTTTCCAGTAGCAGACGTACATCAAAAATATCCAGTGCTTCCTGTGCCGTCAGACGTTTGACATACGCTCCCTTGTTGGGTACAAATTCTACGAAGCCTTCTCCCTCTAATGTTTTTAAGGCTTCTCGCAGTACGCCTACACTGGTGACATATTGCTGCGCCAGTTGATCCTGCTTTAGGGATGTGCCCCCCTTAAGAACGCCGCCTAAAATCTGCTCGCGCAGCTGGATACTGATTTTTTCTGCCAGGGTGGTGTGCTTGCTGAGGTCGTTTTTAAAGATATTCTTCATGAGAATAATATAGCACTGATTAGCGCAAAAATAAAGGTAATATTAGAATGTATACAAAATACAATAGAAAATTACTTGACAAGAGTTTTATGTTTAGTTTATGATATAGGCACAAAATGACTTTGACAATGGACAAGTAATTTTGCGATATGAGCAGCGCCGCTGGCACGATAAGTGTAAGCGGCGCTTTTGTTTGTTTTGAGGAGGGATTTGCTGTGAAGGCACAGGAAGTTATGGCTTTGGTAGATAAAGAGTATGATAGTATGCTGCAGCTGTGGCAGGAGCTGGTGAACGTTGACTGCGGTCCTGGCTGTAAGGAAGGCGTTGACGGCATAGCAGACAAGCTGCAGGCTATTTTGGAGGGTATGGGCTTTGCTGCACGGCAGATACCTTTTACAGAGGCAGGTAATATGCTGGTTGCCGAATATGGCGATATGACAAAGCCGTTTATTGTACTCACTGGTCATATGGATACAGTCTTTAAAAAGGGCACGTTGGCAGAGCGTCAGTTTAAAATTGAGGGTGATAAGGTTTACGGTCCTGGCTGCTTGGATATGAAGGGCGGCATTGTCATCATGCTGACGGCATTGAAGCTGGTACTGGCGCAGGGGTACGCCAAGCATCCGATTAAGGTTATTCTGGCAGGTGACGAAGAGGTTGGCCATGCCAACAGCACCGCTCCTGATTATATCATGGCTGAAAGCAAGGGTGCCTTTGCCGCCTTTAATTTTGAAACAGGCTTTTTGGATAACGGCCTTGTTACGGAGCGCAAGGGTATGTACCAATTTATGCTGGAGGTTTTCGGTCGCGGTGCGCATGTAGGGAATGATCCTGAAAACGGCCGCAGCGCGATTAAAGAAATTGCGCATAAGCTCCTGGATATTGAAGCCTTGACCGATTGGGAAACAGGTACTACCTTCAATGTAGGTGTTATTGAGGGCGGTACGGTGTGCAATGCAGCGCCTGCTTACGCAAAAATTCTCTGCGATATGCGTTATGTTGATTACAGCAACATTCCTGCCATGAAGGAAAAGCTGGCTGAGATTGCAGCCAAGCAATATGTGCCTGATACGAAAACGGTGTTTACGACGATTACCGAATTCAGGGAAATGCACGTGTTGCCGGGAACCATGAAGCTGTTGAACCTAGTGCAGGAGGCAGCTGGCGAATGTGGGCTGGCAATTCCGCAGGCTAAGGCCGTGGGTGGTGCGTCCGACAGTGCTTATACTACGGCTGTAGGCGTACCTACAATTTGTGCTATGGGCGTGCAGGGAGCGCGCAACCATACGGCTGATGAATACGCAGTACTGCCGACGTTGTACAGCAGATGTAAGCTGTTTATCAATGTATTATTAAAGATTTGAGGTGTAAGAGATGGATTATGAACACAAATTAACCTGGCGCGGTTGGTTATCATTTATTTTTATTGTGGTGGCATTTTCAGGCGTATTAGCGCACGCAGGTGCCTGGAGTGCTTTGGATTTTTCGGTTTTGATTGGTAAGTTTGGCAAAATTGGTGCTGCTACCTTTACCGGTAAGGGTGGTGTGGGTGCACGCGAGGGCTTTATGTTTGGGCTGACGCTGATTCCCACGATTATGTTCGCACTGGGGCTTATTCGCGTGGTGGAATCATTGGGAGCGCTGTTGGCTGCTGAACGCTGCATT
>CAVAHH010000196.1:435-3931 GCA_963588395.1 bacterium | reverse complement strand
AGATGATGCCGTGAACGAGATGCTGGAGGGTTTGGCATTAGCACATGCAGATATAATCGAGGTGGATAAAAACCTGGTAATCAATAAAAAGCTGGCGCAGGCAGAGCGCGTTACTGTTGTTGCTTTGAGTGCGGCAGGCAATGAACCGGCAATGAGCGGTTATGTGGGCGAGGGCATGGTTGATATCGCAGTGGTGGGTAGTGTTTTCGCTACTCCCGGACCTCAGTCCTGTGTGGAGGCGCTTAAGCTGGCAGATAGGGGCTGTGGAGTGCTGCTGGTTGTGGCAAACCAAACGGGAGATGTGCTGACGGCAAGGCTGGCGATGAAGCAGAGTGTCGCCTTGGGCATGCATGTGCGTCTTGTAGTGGTGCATGATGATGTCAGCGAAAATACTTCTGTGCCTGAGCAGCGTCGTGGACTTTTGGGCTGTGTGCCGGTGTGCAAGCTTGCAGGAGCGGCGGCAGCAGCTGGCAAAACGCTGGATGAGGTAGCAGATATTGCGGAGCGCCTGGCTAATGACATGGCAACAATCGCCGTGCTGGCAAAAGCAGCGGCGTCGTTTGCAGATGTAACCTGTGACAGCGTTGCTGAGGGTATGCTGCAGCTGGGAGCAGGACAGTATGGCGAGGGAGGCAGGGAGATAGCAGGCGTGCCTGCGGATGCAGCTGCAAAGCTTATGCTACAGCCACTAACAGAAGCTTTGCAGCTAAAGGCCGGTGACCGGGTGCTGCTGCTTGTGAGTGGTAGCGGTGCTACTACGCTTATGGAGCAGCTGATTATTTATCGTGCCGTCAATACGCTTTTGACGGAGCAGGGCGTGCTGGTAGCAGTGAATGCCGTGGGTGAGCTGGTGACGGTGTTGGATGCTGCCGGATTACAGGTTTGCATAGTGCGTATGGATGATGAGCTTCTTGGGCTGTGGCAGGCAGCTTGTAAAACGCCGTATTTAAAAATATGATTAATAACTTTTGTAACTTTTGGTACAGTCAGCGACATATAAAACAGGGAAAATAGAAAATTATTAAAAAATTGTTTACAAATTACATTTTACAACATAAAATTATGCTGACTACAATTATATAAACATGTAGCATGGAAGGATGGTAAAAATGATATCATTAAGAAAGAACAAATTTAAAGCGTTGGCGGCGGCCTTGATGCTGACACTGGCATTGGGAGCAGCAGGCTGCGGCGACGGACAAAAGGATGCGGGGAAAAAGGCCGAGAAGGTTAATGTAGGTATTGTGCAGCTGGTTGAACACGGAGCACTAGATGCAGCTAACAAGGGCTTTGTGGACGGTCTTGCCTCCAAGGGCTATAAGGAAGGCGAAAATATTGCTTACGACAGGCAAAACGCGCAGGCTGACCAATCTAATCTGCAAAATATCGCGCACCGCTTTGTTAACAATAAAGTGAACCTGATCTGTGCGATTGCTACCCCGGCGGCACAGACTGTAGCTAATGTTACGAGCGATATTCCTATCGTAGCGACTGCTGTAACGGATTATAAAACTGCTAAGCTGGTCAAGGATGATGCCAAGCCGGGTACTAACGTTACCGGCACTACAGATATGAACCCTGTAGCTGAGCAGCTGGATTTGCTTTTAAAGCTGGTTCCGAATACTAAGACTATAGGCACCATTTATTGTTCGAGCGAGGTTAATTCCCAGCTGCAGGTAGAGCTGTTGAAAAAGGCTGCTGCAGCTAAGGGTATTACGGTTAAGGAAGCAACAGTTTCTACTGTCAATGATATCCAGCAGGCAGCACGTAGCCTGGTAGGCGACGTGCAGGCTGTTTATGTTCCTACAGATAATGTTCTGGCATCTGCTATCCCGACGCTGATTAGCGTAACAGAGGAGGCTAAGCTGCCTGTTATCTGTGGCGAGGGCGGCATGGTTCGTGCCGGAGGCTTGGCGACATTGGGCGTTGATTACTACAAGCTGGGCTTTCAGACTGGCGAAATGGCTGCAGATATCTTGAGTGGTAAGTCTAAGCCTGCAGATATGGCTATTCAGGCACAAAAAGAGTTCAAGCCTGTTATCAACCTGAAGGAAGCAGAAAAAATTGGCCTGAAGGTTAACGATGATGTGCTGAAGGGTGCAGAAATTATTAAATGATTTAGCTTGGAGCCTGCTGCAGACAGCGGGCTCTTTTTTGACAAATTCTTGTGGAGGATTAGGGATATGATTAGTTTATTGATACCCACAGTGGCACAGGGGCTGTTGTGGGCGCTGATGGCGCTGGGAGTTTATGTAACCTTCCGTGTGCTGGATATTGCAGATTTGACGGTAGAAGGCAGTTTCCCGCTGGGGGCGGCGACCGCGGCGGCCATGATGGTGGCAGGCTATGGACCTGTAGCAGCACTTTTGTGTGCTTGCGTTACCGGTATGCTGGCCGGCGTTGTTACTGGTGTTTTGCACACAAAAATGAAGATACCGGCACTTTTAGCAGGTATTTTGACAATGATTGCTTTATATTCGGTAAATTTGCGCATTATGGGCAAGGCGAATTTATCGCTTCTGG
This sequence comes from bacterium, assembly GCA_963588395.1. Taxonomy (GTDB): domain Bacteria; phylum Bacillota; class Negativicutes; order Acidaminococcales; family Acidaminococcaceae; genus Phascolarctobacterium_A. Next base: position 1,408 of record CAVAHH010000196.1, on the reverse strand, counting down.
GCGTAGATACGACCTTTAAGCTGGCCAAGTCCATGCTGGATTTGACAATGGCACAAACAACATTAGTAGTTGGCTTGGTAGTTACCATTGTCGTGGGTGTTTTTTTGTATTGGTTTTTTGGCACGCAGATTGGTTCTGCTATCCGTGCTACAGGCTTTAACCAACAAATGATCCGCGCACAGGGCGTAGATACAGACGTTACGATTATTTTGGGCCTATTACTGAGCAATGGCCTGGTTGCGGTTTCCGGTGCTCTGGTGGCTCAGTCCAACGGCTTTTCAGATGTCGGTATGGGCACAGGTACGATCGTTATCGGCTTGGCATCAGTAATTATCGGCGAGGTGCTTTTTGGTACACGCAGCTTTAAGAACTGCCTGATTTCTGTTGTTTTGGGTTCCATAGTTTACCGCATCGTTATTGCGGCTGTTTTGGCAATGGGTATGCCGCCAAATGATTTGAAGCTTTTTACTTCGGTGCTGGTAGCGATTGCGCTTTCGATGCCGCTTATAAAAAGCAAGCTGGGTATGAGAAAGGCGGTGCGTTAAATGCTTTATATAGAACATGTGTCTAAAACTTTTTTCCCGGGAACGATTAACGAAAAAAAGGCATTACAGGATTTGTCGTTGCATTTGGCACCCGGGGATTTTGCGACTGTTATTGGCGGCAATGGAGCCGGCAAGTCAACGACCTTGAATGCCATAGCCGGTGTTTTTCCCGTTGATGGTGGCAAAATAATTATAGATGGCGAGGATATAAGCAAAAAGCCGGAGCACAAGCGGGCTAAGTATATCGGCCGCGTTTTCCAGGACCCTATGCTGGGGACTGCGGCAGGTATGATGATTGAAGAAAATCTGGCCTTGGCAGCACGTCGCGGTGAAACACCTGGTCTGGGATGGAGCCTTCAGCAGGAGCAGCATGAACGCTTTTATGAGCTGCTGAAGGAGTTGGATTTGGGCTTGGAGGAGCGTATGAC
>CAVAHH010000196.1:0-425 GCA_963588395.1 bacterium | reverse complement strand
GTATGACGACGAAGGTTGGCCTTTTGAGCGGCGGCCAGCGTCAGGCATTGACGCTTTTGATGGCAACGCTGAAAAAGCCTAAGCTTTTACTTTTGGATGAGCATACGGCGGCACTGGATCCTAAAACGGCAGCTAAGGTGCTGGCGCTGACGGAGAAAATCGTAACCCGCGATAAGCTGACGACGTTAATGATAACGCATAACATGCGCGATGCCTTAAGGTATGGTAACAGGCTGATTATGCTACACAACGGCCGTGTGATTATTGACGTACAGGGAGAGGAAAAACAGCATCTGGAAATTACTGACTTGCTGGAGATGTTTGAGAAGGCTAGCGGGAGCGAAATGGCTAGTGACAGATTACTCCTGGGATAATGTAAATTTGTCTTTACATAAAACAAGTGTGTACGTATGTATAATACAAAG
>CAVAHH010000195.1:0-3942 GCA_963588395.1 bacterium | reverse complement strand
AAATACTTAAACTCTAGCGATTTTTTAATTTGTAAAGTTAGTTTTGTCCCAGCCTTTTTACGTTATGGAATTACGAAAATGGTTGAGTTATAGCCTTAAATATGGCTTTAGGGCGGCAAATAATTTGTCCAGGCCTGCGTATAATACGGTGTCATCTAAGCCTGTGTAATTCATCAGTAACGTGTGCGAGTCGCTGCAGGTTTTTTCGTGATAGTAATCGGAAAGAAATTTTATCTGGATGCCATTAGCTGCTGCTGCCTGTGTCAGTTCACTGTCGCTGGCGGTGGTATCTAAATGCAGCAAAAAGTGCAGGCCACTGTCTGCGCCTTCTACCGTAAGGGCGTCGGCAACTTTACAGGTGGCAAGATAGTGTAAAAGCTGGTCTCGCTTTGTGCGGTAGTAGGTGCGCATACGATTGATGTGACGTTCAAAATAACCATCTTCGATAAACTTTGCCAGCGTAAACTGCTCAAAATTGGATACGGTACAGGAATAAAAGCCCAGCCTGTTATAAAACAGTGTGGCCAGCTGCGGAGGTAGCAGCATATAGCTGATGCGGAAGGTAGGTGCCAGCGTTTTGGAAAAGGTATTGATATAGATTACCTTGCCGGCGTTGTCGATGCTCTGCAAGGAGGGGATGGGTCTGCCATAGAGGCGGAATTCGCAGTCGTAATCATCTTCGATGATGAAGCGGCTGCTTTTTTGTTTGGCCCAGCGCAGCAGCTCATAGCGGCGGCTGATGGGCATTACGATACCTGTGGGGAACTGATGCGAGGGACTGATGTGCAAAATGTCGGCACCGCTGCCTTCGAGCACATCGGTGCGTATACCCTGCTTATCCAAGGGCAGATAGCGGCACGTAACGTTGTTGGCGTTGTAAACGGCTGCCAGCTGTGGGTAGCCGGGGTTTTCAAGCGCATAAATGCAGCCGCGTCCCAAAAGCTGTACTATCAGGTTATATAGAGTCTGCGTGCCTGCGCCGATGATAATCTGGTCAGGACTGACGCTCATGCCGCGAAATTGGTATAAATGATGTGCCAGCGCCTGGCGCAGAGGTAAAACGCCGCCAACGCTGGTGTCGCTGATGAGGGCGTGCTCATCGGCGCTGGTGAGAGTGTTACGCAAAAGACGCGCCCAAATATTGTAGGGAAAGGTGTCAGGCGGCACGCTGCTTTTAGCAAAGCTGGCAAAGTAAGATGTGGAAGCTGGTGCTGGCGGCAGGGCGGGTGCAGATTTGCTGTTTGACGGTGCTTGCTGCTCCAGCAGGGCGACGTAATAGCCGCGCTTGGGGCGGGAATAAATATAGCCCTCTACCAAAAGCTGGGCATAGGCGTTTTCGACCGTTATCAGGCTAATGCCCAGATTCTTGGCCAGCGTGCGCTTGGAGGGCAGCTTTTCATCTGCACGCAGGGTGCCGCTTGTAATATCATTTTTTATACATTTGTATAGGTGGGAGTACATACTCTCACCTGCAAGGTTGGCAAAGCTATAGGTAAGCATGCTGATGTCCTTTCTGACTATGGCGAATCCAAGCAAAACGAGTATATAAATATATTCAGATATGGCTATCATACAACGTATTACTGCTGTTGTAAAGCTTGTATGTGTAAAGTACAGAAAAATTTATTAGTCCTACCTCTTATAATGCCTTAGGGTGGGGAGCTTTTGCTACAATATGCTTATAATATACTTGCAGGTTTATCGATAATGCGAAGTGAGGTGATAGCTATGAAAAATCTTAAAAAGCTGGTGCTGTTACATTCCAATGACTTGCATGGTGATTTTTTGGCCGAAAGGATAGATAATAAGCTTGTTGGCGGTGTATCCATGCTTTCCGGCTATATTAACAAGGTGCGTGCCGAGGAACAAAACGTACTTTACTGTATTGCAGGGGATATGTTTCGTGGGTCGGTCATTGATTCAGAATATAGGGGAGTATCAACTATTGAAATAATGAATTTGTTGGGACCGGATGTTGCTACAATTGGTAATCACGAGGTGGATTATGGCTTGGCACATCTGCTTTTTATCGAAAAATGTGCTAACTTTCCTATTATAAATGCCAATTTGCACATCCGCACCAACAATAAACGACTTTTCCAGCCGTTTTACATTGCTCATATAGATGGAATGAAGATTCTTTTCATTGGCATTATCACGGAAGAGGTGCTGGCGCAGACCAAAATGGATCATGTCATTGGCTCCTTTGTAGATATTTGTGAAGCAGCTGCTGAAATTGGACGCATCTGCAATACCTATAATCCTATTGATATAGATTTTACGATTATCTTAACTCATATTGGTTTTGAAGAGGATAAGCAGCTGGCAGCAATGCTGGATCCTGCATGGGGTGTGGATGTCATTATTGGCGGTCATTCACACACCTTTTTAGAGGAGCCGGCTAAGGTGAATGATATTTTAATTGTGCAGGCCGGGACGGGAACAGACCAAATCGGGCGCTTTGATATTATGGTGGATACCGATTTAAACGCAGTGGATACCTTTACCTGGTCTACGGTGCCGATTGATGAAGGTCATTGTCCGCGTGATGAGGTGTTAGAGAATTTTATTTTGCATTATAAAGACCTGACGGATAAAAAGTATAGCCGGCTGGTAACGCGCTTTGCCCGCAGGCTGGAGCATCCTGAGCGTACTCAGGAAACGCCGCTGGGTATTTTGGTGGCAGACGCACTGCAGCAAAGCCTGGGGATTGATGTAATGCTGATGGGTTCCGGCGCTATACGCAGCTATTGGTTGGGACCTGTGGTTTTATACAGCGATTTTGTGGAGTGCTTTCCTTATGATGAGCCTGTGTATATGCTGCCTGTGACAGGTGCGCAGCTGGAGCGGATGATATGCCGCTTTTTGCGTGAGGGTGCCTTTAATGGCGAGCATACGGAGTTCTACCAGCTATCACAGGGAATGCGTGTGGTGTGGAGCCGTAGCGGGCAGTGCTTTAAGGAGCTGACGCTCGAAGGACGGCTACTGGAGCCAAAGCAGATTTACAAGGTGGGCGTGTGCAAGTATCATTATATGAACCTCAAGGAATTTTTGGATATTACGCTGGAGGAGGCGGAGGCCAACGGTCGTGTACGCGTTTTGGCAACCTCCTACCGCGATGTGATAGAGGAATATTTTATGATGCATCAGCACCTGAAGCGTGAGGTGGAGGGGCGTCTTGTGGTAGAATCGTAAGAGAATATAGGATTGCATAGAAAAATCCCTGCACTATTATAGGCAGGGATTTTCTGTACTAGTTTTCAGCTTCCAATTTTAAGATCGCTTTTATGGCATCTAAACCGCAGCCGATACCATGGTCGTGCAGGGTTAAAAGCTTTTGGGGTTTGATATCCAGCTTATCTATTTGCAGTGGAACCTGCGGACGGATGATGACAGCCTGACCGCGTTGCGCCAATTCTTCGACTTTCTCCAGCTGGCTGTTGTAAAGGGCAGGACGTTTTTGCATAATTTCCCACAGCTTAGGATAATTTTTATACATAGCTTTTAGTAGCACCTGCGGTACGCTTTTTTTCTTGCGGTAGCCGGCGTTGCGCGTGAGTACTACTACAAGTTTGTCGTAGCCTGCATCCATGGCGCGTTGATAGGGGATAGGGTCTGCCAGTGCTCCGTCCAGAAGAAAGCGTCCCTCGTGTTGTACGATGGGAGCGACGAAAGGCATGGAGGATGAGGCGCGCACAGGAATAAAGTGCTCTCCCAGCGCCTCTTGGTCATACCAAACAGTTTTTCCGGCAATGATATCTGTAGCGGCTACCTGCAGCACACCACTGTAGCGGCGGTAGGTAGCATAATCAAAGGGCAACAGGTGCTTAGGCAACTCCTCAAAAATAAAGTCAAAGCCAAAAAAGCTACCGCTCTTAAGCCAGTTGTGCAAGCTGAAATAACGCTTGTCAGTGACGAAATGCTCTATCAGCTGGCGCGTAC
>CAVAHH010000194.1:0-3946 GCA_963588395.1 bacterium | reverse complement strand
AGCTCATCCTGCACCAGACGTGCTCCCTTAAACATGTTCATGCCGTCGCCACCGGCCTTAAGCATGTAGGACGTGCCGCCAACTGTGTATTTTTTGTTGAGATCCAACGGTTTGCCGTCAACAAGCACATTACTTACACGACGTGCACCGCCAACTCCGACAAAGCCGCCCTTTTCGTCAAGTTGTACGCTGCTGGGTATGCTGCTATCAAGCGTATAGCTCAGTCCTGCAACCTGCATAAAGCCGCCACTCTCTTCTGGATAGCTGATAGCACCCATTTCGAGCGCGTCCAGAATCTGCTGGCCGCTAACTTCTAACACTACGCACATATTACCAAAGGGAAAGGCCTCCAGAATATCGTTATAGGTGATAACTCCCTGCTTAATTTCATTGCGCACGCTGCCGCCATTGACCAAAACAATGTCACTGCCCAAAACAGCCTTATAGGCATCAGCTACAAAGTCGGCCAGGCTGCATTCACGCTGACGCACAATGCGTTCGCCCGTCTGCGGGTCGTTGCTGCGCAGCTGCACCAGTGTTTCACCTATAGGCTGCTGCAAATGCGGCTCATACGTAGCCATTTCCTGGGAAATAACCTTGTCAATAGCTTCGTCCTGGCCATTAGATTTGGTAATTAGCTGGTTTTTAATTTTGCCGTCCGGTGTAATCACCAGCTCACCCACGCTCTTAAGCTTTGTGCCTGTCTGCGCCAGCAGTACAGCCTTGCCTGCCTTGTTGGTTACAATGCGTTCATAGTTTTCGTGAGAATGACCGTCGATAATAGCATCCACGCCCTTGGTATTTTTAGCAATATTTTCGCTGTTCCAGATGGGAGTAGTACCATCCATGCCCAAATGGCCAACGATAAAGACATAATCAGCTCCGTCCTTGCGTGCCTGGTTAATATTCTTTTGCAGCTGCTTATACAGCTTTTTACCGCTCTTGTCCTCGCAAAAGCTATAAATATATTCACCCTGCGCATTTTGGAAGAAGGTGGGCGTAGATGTCGTCAGCGTTTCGGGTGTAGTAGCACTCACAAAGCCAACCTTGACATCTTCAAATTGCAAAATTTTGTAACCAGGCAGCAGCTGCTTATTATTTTGCGCATCCATAAAATTGGCGCTGTAATAGCCTGCCTGCTGCAAAGGCACCAGCTCTAAAAAGCGTGCCATACCATAATCAAATTCGTGGTTGCCCGGGATGCAAAAATCATATCCCACAGCGTTCATGATGTTGACAACAGCCAAGCCACGCGACAGCTTGCCAATGGGTGCACCCTGAATGGCATCACCTGCATCCACCAGCGCCACGTTCGGCGTTCTTGTCAAAGTATCATGCTTGATCTGCGCCAGACCGGCAAAGCCCAGATTGTCGCGCACGCCGCAGTGAATATCGTTGGTGTGCAAAATTACAATGTCATGCTGCGCTGCCCACGCTGCCAGCGGCGCAAACGCGGTCAAAGCCGCAGCTGCCGCCAGCAGTGAGGCTTTTTTCAAAATATTTTTCATCAAATTCATCTCCAACATTTAGTTTTTATGCCCACGGATCAGAGGATGCCGGTTCACGGATACCGCTCAAAAGGCCCTTATAATCCCACAAAAACCATTCGCCGGTAGATGCCTTTTGACGCACGGTCATCGGACGCGGGCTGTCAGCACCACCACAGCTGATTAAAAAGCGTGCATAGCCCTCCTCCTGATAGGTGTAGGCGTTAGTTTTTACCTCCACCGTATAGGGAACAGCCGGCTGATAGTCATTTGCGGGGGTAGCATCCATAAAATACGACCGCATTAAATATGCTCTGCCGCGGAAGCGGTCCCTGATGAACTGCTTATCCTTTTCACCCACCGGGCGCGGTCCCAACAGCTTATTGAGCATAGCAATGGCCTCGTCAGGATTAGTTTCATAGCGTGCCAAAGCAGCCACCGTATAAGCTGCCACCTGCTGTGCATCAGTTTCAGGTCCCACCTCTGCTGCCGACTGCGGCAGCTCCCGGAAGATTACGCGTCTTGTTTTTTCTTGTTTTTCCACTTTGTTCACCGTCCTATTAACTGTATCATCAATAGCATTATTTACAATTCTGTCTACGCCCAGCCTATAGCCCCAGTCAATGGCCTGCACTGCAGGCATCTGCACTGCCAGCAGCATTGCGCAACACGCCAAAACAGCTGTCTTTTTCATCATCGCACCTCCTGCTCAAAACTCATTAATTACCAGGCTGCCATCATAGCCGCTGGACGATGTGCTAAAGCTGCGCAGTCGTCCCAGGTCATCCTTAAAGGCAAAGCCAAAGTTAGGAATCGAGCCCAGCTCCCGCGGATAACCAACATTTATTGTTTCGTTAGACAACAGCAAATCACGGGTAAAAAGCTCATTAGTATTGTAGCTGATGGTCCCATCATCAGCAGCATTTTTTAACGACAACCCCAATACCTTAAAGCCCTCTACGTTCTTTTTGGGTAAGAAGATAATTTCCTCATCACGCTTAGCACCTGCCAGAGTAACTTTATTCGCCATAGCTGCCAGCTCGCGCTTATCCCTGGCAAAATAGCAGGCCAGGCTGCCCTGTGCCAGGCCCTTAAAGCCCTGCTTTTTATACAAGCCCAAAGGAATGAATTCCACTGCCTGCACATGGGCGCTGTCGTCAGCAAAGGCTTCACTTTCAAAGAACTCGTCCAGTGTCTGCTTCAGCTCCTGCGAGACCTTAGGGTCGTTGCTGCCTGTGCGGTTGCGGTAAATGCGTACTGACCCATCACCATTACCCTGCGTAAAGCAGTAATAATCAAAATTGCTTGCACCGTCACTAGCAAAGCGCAGCTTAGCATACACGTAATCTGCCGCACCGCCCGAGCTGCGGTAAAAGAATTTATCTTCAGGAAGCAGGTTAATGCTGGTGCGACCCCAGCCCTCTAAAAGACGCTGCGGCTGACCATCCACCATGCTATACACAGCATAAATTTCGTTACCATAATACCCACTGCCCATTTTACTATTAATAAAGCCTACAAGGAGCTCAGGGACATTATCGCCTGTCACATCCAGCAGAGAATAGCCAAGAAGATTTTTAGCCTCCTGCGCTCCGTGCATGTTATACACCTCTACTATGCCACCCATGCCATCTTTTGCCATTTTACTTTCAGAGCCTGTAGTAACGTATTCATAGGCACCATCCAAAATTTTGCTGTAAGCAGCCTCGTAAGCCGGTGCCTTGGCTACTGAAGGAGCTGCAGACGGCGGCGTTTGGGCCGCAGCAGTAGTTTTTGCACCCTTGTCACCGCAGCCAAACAGCACCAGCGACATTGTCAAAAGCAGCGGTGCTGCAACCATTTTTTTCATCTATAATCCCTCCCTTATACAAAAAAGTTAATTTTTATTCTAACTATAGCTATATTATAAGGCAAATCCACAGCCTGCGCACCACCCACACAGGCTGTTTAGTGTAGGAAGGTAAGTCTTTTAGTCAAAGTCAGCACTCTGCAATTATGCTTCGTTATACAGCATTTTCAACCTGCCGTGCTTTTCCACAAGATAATACCCATAAACCACTTGCTTAGTGCTGTCAGGGTGATTCATCTTAGAAATAGCATAATACTGATATCTGTTGTCTAGCCCTTGATACCTAGTAGACTTTTCCTGCTCCCACCTGTAGCTCTAATACCCATAATGGCAGGCGTCACTTGTGCTGTCCATCACATTCTCGTAACCAAAAAGCGTGTTATGTAAAAACGGGGATTATCCATCACGTAATATTCCGCTGAAACTGCCTGCAAACAGGCATACCAAGCTGGCTGCAAACCCGGCTGCAAATTTACCATGCATCTTCTCACACCTCCTGTACATCACTCCTCTACCTCATCGCCCACAACTACCTGCACCTCACCCGCCGGCGTTACACGATAGGCAGCGAGCAGCATCGGATGTACGTAATAGCTCATCAACAGTGTAT
>CAVAHH010000193.1:0-3981 GCA_963588395.1 bacterium | reverse complement strand
GCCTTGGCCACCAGCCCCAGCATTTTGCTCTGCGACGAGCCGACGAGCGCGCTGGACCCTAAGACGACGGATTCCATCCTGCAGCTGCTGCGCCGCGTCAACAAGGAGCTGAATGTTACGATTGTGCTGATTACGCACCAGATTAACATCATCAGCAAGATCTGCAACAAGGTTGCCGTCATGGCCAACGGCGAGATTATCGAGCAGGGTGCGGTGAAGGATATCTTTGCTCATCCCAGGCAGCAGCTGACCAAGGATTTTATCAACCTGGTGGTGGATGATTTTATTCCCGAAACCATCTTTTGCAAGGCGTTGCAGGAGGAGGGACCGGCGAAAATCTTTAAGCTGCGCGTGTTAAACGGCAACGTTTGTGATACGCTGGTGCCCGGTCTGCGCGCTGCCTTTGAGCTGGAAATCAAAACCCTGTCCATGTCCGTGATGGAGATGCAGGGGTCGATTTTGACCAGCGTGGGCATTTTGGCCAAGGGTGATGCCGCCGAGCTGGCGCGTTTGGAAAAGCACCTGCGGCAAAATTATGAGGTGAAGGAGGTAACTGCCTGATGATACAGCAATATTTGCACGTGCCTGCTTCTACCCTGGTTTTGGCGGCTAACCAAACGATTTACATGGTGGCGGTGTCGCTCTTCGCCGGTGCGTTTTTGGGCATGTTCATCGCCCTGGTGCTGGTGCTGACGCGTGAGCGCGGACCGCTGGCCAACAGGTGGGTGTTCACGATTTTGAGCGCCATCGTCAACATCGTGCGCAGCATTCCCTTCATTATATTTATAGTGGCGGTGATGCCGCTGACTAAGGCGCTGGTTGGCACAAGAATCGGCACCACGGCGGCCATCATTCCCCTGCTGCTGCACGTCGCACCCTACCTGGCGCGTTTGTTTGAAAACTCGCTTTTAGAGGTGCAGGGAGGCATTATCGAAGCAGCGCAGTCCATGGGAGCCACCACCTGGCAGATCATCCGCTACTTCTTTTTGCCCGAGGCGATGCCGTCCTTGATTTTGGCCATCACCACGGGTACTATCGGCCTGCTGGGGTCCACGGCGATGGCCGGCGCTATCGGCGCAGGCGGCGTGGGCAACCTGGCGCTGACCTATGGCTACGAGCGTTTAAACATGCCGCTGATGGCGGCGACAGTTATTATTTTGATTATATTGGTGCAGTTAATCCAAAGTTTGGGTAACTATCTGGCACAAAGATTTAGACATGTATAAAGGAAGTGTAGGAAAATGTTTAAGCATAAATTAACAGCAATAGCAGTTTTGGGAGCGTTTATCACCCTGTTTGCCCTGGGCTGCGGCAGTGACACCAAGGCAGATAGCACTGCCACCCAGCTGAGCGAGGGCGCCAAGCAGCACAAGGTGATTAAGTACCGCCGTCTGCCGACCGCCACCAGCGATATGTTTGAGGCAGGCATTGTGCCGCTCTTGAAAAAGAAGGGCTACGAGCTGCAGCCTGTGGAGATTACCGATTCCGTACAGCGTGAGCTGGCACTGAGCGAGGACGAAATTGATATGCATATTGATTCGCACTCTGCCTATGTTAAGACCATCAACAAGGATCAAAAGACTGATTTGTATCCTGCTCTGCCCATCCCGACCGTGCCTGCAGGCATTTACGCCGGTGCCAAAAACGATCTGAAGCAGATTGCCGACGGCGACAAGATTGCCTTTCCTAACGACGCCTCTAACGAAGCACGCTCGCTGCAGCTGCTGAAGGAGGTGGGGCTGATTAAGATGAAGGAGGGCGTGGACCCCACCAAGTACAAGCTGGAGGACGTGGCCGAAAACCCGCATAACCTCAATTTTGTGCTGATGAAGGGCCCCAACATCGCCGGCGTGCGCTCGGACGTTGCCTTTATCATCCTGCGCGGCAGTGATGCCTACAATGCCAAAATTGATTTTAACAGCGCCCTGGCAGGCGAGCGCCAGGAGGATATCCTTGCTCCCAACATGATGTGCTTTGTGGTCAACGGCAAGCACAAGGACGAGCCATGGGTTAAGGACGTTATCGCTGCCTATAAATCGCCTGAGTTTAAGGAATTTATGAAAACGCAGAGCAAGTTTTGGATTCTGCCCGACTACCTGCGTGATAAATAAGAAAAGAGCCTGATAACAATGCTTAACGAAGATTTGCGCACTGCCCTGCGCGCTGCTGTGACGGCGGCCGAGCCCGATGCCTACGCTGCCTACGCCGCCCTCCACCGGCAGCCGGAGCTGGCGCTGCAGGAATACAATACCAATAAGCTCATCCGCCAGAGGGTGCAGGAAATGGGCGGTTTTGACGAGCCGCTGGCCGTGGGGCCGACAGGCCTTTTGTACAGGCTGCAGGGAGCAAAACCCGGGAAAACGCTGCTTTTGCGTGCGGATATGGACGCACTCCCTATACAGGAGGATGCAGGGCACGCGCCGCGCAGCCGGGTGGACGGCGTGATGCACGCCTGCGGCCACGATTCACACACGGCGATTTTGCTGGGGACGATGCAGGTGCTGCAAGGCCTGCGCCAATATGTGGCAGGGACGGTGTACTTTTTCTTTCAGCCGGCGGAGGAGGGACTGGGCGGCGCCAAGCTGCTTTTGCAAACGCCTGGTGCTCCCCTGGACGCTATTGACGCCGTGTGTGCCTGCCACATGATGCCCGATCTGTACGCAGGCAGCATAGGATTACAAAGTGGCGCGATTTTGGCGAGCGCCGACCATTTTGACATCACCGTTACGGGTAAGGGCGGCCACGGCGCCCATCCCTACACCACCGTGGACCCCGTGACGATTGCCACGGGACTGGTGCAGCAGCTGCAAAATTTAGTAGCGCGTGAGGTGTGCGCCTTGGATGCGGCGGTGCTTTCGGTATGCAGCATTCATTCCGAGGGCGATGCCTACAACGTCATTCCCGACAGAGTACGCCTTAAGGGGACGCTGCGCACCATGAGCCCTGCGGTGCGCGCGCATTTGCAAAAGCGCCTGTGCGAGGTGTGCCAAGGCTTTTGCGCAGCGCAGCGCGCTGCCTGCGAGGTGGCGCTGCACCAGGGACCGCCGTCCCTGCATAACGATGCGGACTGGGTGGAGCGCGCCAAGAGCACGCTGACGCCGCTTTTGGGGGCAGGCGCCGTGCAGGAGCTGCGCATTGCCACCATGGGTGCCGAAGACTTTGCCTACATCAAGGAGCGCTACCCCGGCATTTTTATCCGCGTGGGCTGTCGCACGCAGGGCCAGCCCTTTACGCCCATCCACAGCGGCCGCTTTACCGTGGACCGCGGGGCGCTGACGGCAGGCATGCTCACCATGGGCGGCCTGGCGCTGGATTTTTGCAGTGCGGAGGTAAGCGAAGATGCCAGATAGGCTTTTCGAGGTGACGGTTGGCCAGGGCGAGGACATCAAAAGCGTGCTCACTGCTTTTATCCTGGCCAACGGCTGGAGGAACGTTTACGTGACGGGCGCAATTGGCAGCGTCATCGACATGGTTTTTACTACCCCTATCCAAAATACCCTGCCGCTGCGCTGCGGCAGGGTGCCTGTGAGTGCCGCCGGCGAAATTGTGCAGTTTTGCGGCGAGGTGATGCCCATCGAAAAAATGCCGCCCGAGCTGGAGGACATCTATCCCGATAAGGACAGCCCGCTGTTTGTGCATATACACGCTGCCTGCGCCATCGTCGGCGGCCATGTGATTGGCGGCGGCCTGAGCGCGGGCAGGGCGTTTCGTGCGCTGCGGATATTTGTGCTGCCCTTGGATGAGGCATAAAGAAAAATTAAATAACGTTTTATGCACAGCTGCCGCAGCAGGAAAACCCTGCTGTGGCAGCTTTTTTGCCTTTGTAGCACTGCCATAAATGTCCCGGGAAAACGTGTCTTGCTTAACAAGACAGCAAAATTAAGCATACTGAATGCAAATACAACTTTACACTATAATCTTGCATTATACTTGTAGGTGGATTATAATGTACTTGGAGGAGTGTATTTTAATATATATATA
>CAVAHH010000192.1:0-4020 GCA_963588395.1 bacterium | reverse complement strand
GTCGTTATAATACTGCTTGACAAAGGCAGCAACAACCTCCTCAGGTGCGTCACCGCCATCAGCCAAGAAAAAGTTGTCACGGCCGATGAGCTTACCCTTACGCACAAAAAAGATCTGTACGCACAAGCCTGTCGCATCATGCCCCAGGCCCAAAACATCCATATCGCCACCACTAGTCGTAACGGCCTTCTGCGATTCACCCAGGCGCTGCACGGCCTGCAGCTGGTCACGCACGCGCGCCGCCTCCTCAAAGGCATAATTATCGGCCGCATCCTGCATGCGTTGCTTCAAATCGCGTTCCAGCTCCGCTGTGCGTCCGTCCAGCACCATGCACACCGACTTAATCATGTTGCGGTATTCTGCCTTGCTCACGTGCCCGGCGCAGGGAGCCAGGCAGCGCTTGATGTGATAATTAAGGCATGGCCTGTCAGGATTCATAGTGCGGCAGGTACGCAAAGGAAACATACTGCGCAAAAGCTTCACCGTGGCGTGCATAGCACCGGCATCGGCATAGGGGCCGTAATACCTGGCTCCGTCCCTGAGCAGGCGGCGCGTTGTAAACAGACGCGGGTACTCCTCCTGCACCGTCACCTTTAGATAAGGATAGGTTTTATCATCCTTAAGGCTAATATTGTAGCGCGGACGGTACTTTTTGATCAGGTTGCACTCTAAAATGAGCGCCTCCACCTCGCTGGACGTAATAATGGTTTCAATTTCGGCGATTTTTGCCACCATAGCCTTAACCTTAGGCGTGTGGCTCGCCAGATTGCGAAAGTAGCTGCGCACGCGGTTTTTAAGCACCACGGCCTTGCCAACATAAATAACCTTTCCCGTAGCATCATGCATCAAATACACGCCCGGCTTATCGGGCAAAACTGCCAGTGCATTTTTGATGCTGTCGCTAAAGCCTGCTGCCAGTTCCGTCATACATACCACCCGTTATTTTTCGCCTTGGCAAGCTCCTGCTTAATGTATTGGCCTGTGTAAGACTTCTTTACCTTAGCCACCCGCTCCGGCGTACCGTTTGCCACCAAAGTACCACCCTTGTCGCCGCCCTGTGGGCCTAGGTCGATAATATAATCAGCCACCTTAATCACGTCCAGGTTATGCTCAATCACAATCACGCTGTCGCCGCCCTCCACCAAGCGCTGCAGCACCTCCAGCAGCTTATGCACGTCTGCAATGTGCAGGCCTGTGGTCGGCTCGTCCAAAATGTAAACAGTGCGTCCCGTACTGCGACGCGACAGCTCTGTCGCCAGCTTCACACGCTGCGCCTCGCCGCCGCTTAAGGTTGTGGCTGCCTGCCCCAGATGGATATATCCCAGACCCACGTCCTGCAACACCTGGAGCTTGCGGAAAATGCGTGGCTGGTTCTTAAAGAACTCGCAAGCCTCCGTCACTGTCATATCCAGCACATCGGCAATCGTCTTGCCCTTGTAATGCACCTGCAGTGTATCGCGGTTATAGCGTGCGCCGTGGCACACCTCGCAGGGAACGTAGACGTCTGGCAAAAAGTTCATTTCTATCTTATTCATGCCGTCACCCTTGCAGGATTCGCAGCGGCCGCCCTTCACGTTAAAGCTGAAGCGTCCTGCCTTGTAGCCGCGCAGCTTGGCCTCGTTCGTCTGGCTGAACAGCTCGCGAATAAAGTCAAACACACCTGTATAGGTAGCAGGATTGGAGCGCGGTGTGCGTCCAATTGGGGATTGGTCGATATTAATCACCTTGTCTACAAATTCTGTCCCCTCAATGCTGTCGTGCTCCGACGGACGCAGACGTGCGCCATTGAGCTTGGCAGCCAGGGCGTTATATAAAATATCGTTAATAAGCGTAGATTTGCCGCTGCCACTGACACCCGTGACAACAGTGAACACACCGAGCGGAATGCTCACGTCAATATTTTTGAGATTGTTAGCGCGGGCGCCGCGAATCACTAGCTGACGGCCATCACATTCACGGCGGTGCTTAGGAACAGGGATAAATTTACGGCCGCTTAAGTATGTGCCTGTCACAGATTTCTCCACCTGTTTAACCTCCTCGGCCGTGCCCTGGGCTACCACCTCGCCGCCGTGCTCGCCTGCACCCGGTCCGATATCAATAATCTCGTCGGCAGCATACATGGTTTCCTCGTCGTGCTCTACTACTAACAGCGTATTGCCCAAATCACGCAAATGCTTGAGCGTCTCCAGCAGCTTGCCGTTGTCACGCTGGTGCAGACCGATGCTAGGTTCGTCCAAGATATACAGCACGCCCGTCAGGCCGCTGCCAATCTGCGTCGCCAAGCGTATACGCTGCGCCTCGCCGCCGCTGAGCGTACCCGCACTGCGGTCCAGCGTCAGGTAATCCAGTCCCACGTCGTTCAAAAACTGCAGACGCGCCATTATCTCCTTCAGCACCTGGTGCGCAATCAGCTGCTGACGCTGCGACAGCTGCAGCTGTGCAAAAAACTGCAGGCAATCACGCACCGTTAGCGCCGTCACCTGACAGATATTTTTACCTCCCACCAAAATCGCCAGTGCCTCGCTCTTTAAACGGCTGCCATGGCAGGTGGCACAGGGAGTGCTGGTCATATATTCTTCCAAATCCTGACGCATAGCGTCGCTGAAGGCTTCGCGGTAACGACGGCGCAAAAGAGGTAAAATACCCTCAAAAACCACGTCGTACTGCTTCACCTCGCCTGCCAGATTTTCATAAGTAAATTTAAACTTGCGCTCACCCGAGCCGTTCCACAAAAGCTCGTGCAAAGCATCGTCAAGCTCGTTCCATTTACTATCATAGCTGTAACCATAGGCCGCCAGCACCGCACCCAGCTGCCGCATAAAATACGAATTCATGTTAGTGCTGAAGCAGGCAATGCAGCGTTCGGCAAAGCTTTTGCTACCATCAGGCACAATCAGTGCCTTGTCAAACTCCATGTGAATGCCCAAACCCGTGCAGTCGGGGCAGGCACCAAAGGGATTGTTGAAGGAAAACAGGCGTGGTTCGATAGCAGGCAGACTGATACCACAGTCGTTGCAGGCAAAGTGCTCACTAAAAAGCAGCGTCTCGGCCTCCTCGCCCAGCACCTGCACCTCCACAAAGCCGTCCGCCAGCTTCAAGGCTGTTTCCACAGAATCCGTCAGCCGCTGCTGAATACCCTCGCGCACAGCCAGGCGGTCCACTACTACCGAAAGGCTGTGCTTACGCTTTTTGTCCAGCTTGATTTCCTCGTCCAGCGTGCGCACCTCGCCATCAATAAACATGCGCACGTAACCTGCGCGCCGCATATCATCCAGCACGCGCTGATGCTCGCCCTTGCGTCCCCGCACCAGCGGTGCCATCACCATAAAACGGGTCGCAGGCGGCAGCTCCAGCACGCGGTCCACAATCTGCTGCACACTCTGCTGCTCAATCAGCTTGCCGCACTGCGGACAATGTGGCTCACCTGCACGCGCAAACAGCAGACGCAGGTAATCGTAAATTTCCGTCACCGTGCCTACGGTAGAGCGCGGATTGCGGCTGGTCGTCTTCTGGTCGATGGATATCGCAGGACTGAGACCCTCGATATAATCCACCTCTGGCTTATCCATCTGCCCCAAAAACTGACGGGCATAGGCCGACAGCGACTCCACATAACGTCTTTGCCCCTCTGCATAAATCGTATCAAAGGCCAGGCTGCTTTTGCCGCTGCCGCTCAGGCCTGTGATGACCACCATTTTATTACGCGGTATTTTTACCGTAATATTTTTCAGGTTGTGCTGACGCGCACCCTTAACTAGCAAAAAATCCTGCATTTGTATTACCTCGGTTTAGATATAGGCAGCATCGCCGCCTGCAATAATGTGCTTATATTATAGCACAGCATGCCGCCAAAAGCATTAACACAAAAGCACCTGCCGTGCAAGCGCGGCAGGTGGTGGTAATGAGATATGAACGTAATTATTTGCCATAAAGCTGCAGAAAATCATCCAAACGCCTCTCCTCCAGCCTGGCAACGTAATCGGCAAACGGATCTATAGCACCGTTCACAGCATACTCCTC
>CAVAHH010000191.1:0-4041 GCA_963588395.1 bacterium | reverse complement strand
CTGTTTTTAGTGGCATATTTCAAGATCTGGCCCACTTCGTTCATCTCCACCATAAAGGTGCTCTGACCCGTAGCCAAATCATCACTCGCACCTACACGCGTAAAAATTTTATCCACGGGACAGATATCTGCCTGCCGCGCAGGGATAAAGCTGCCCATCTGCGTCATCAGCACCAAAAGCGCCACCTGTCGCATATAGGTGGATTTACCTGCCATGTTAGGCCCGGTAATAACAATCATGCGCTCATCAGCATTATTCAGATTGGTGTTGTTAGGGACAAAAATTTCCTTTTCTAAAAGGCGTTCCACCACAGGATGGCGGCCGTCGGTGATTTTTATTTCACCATTATTATTTAGCTCGGGACGCACATAATTATACTTGTAGGCAGCCGTTGCCAAAGCAGCCAGCACGTCTGTGCAGGCAATAGCACGCGCAGTTTCCTGAAGCTCCCGGATCTTGCCACGGATAAGCGTACGCAGCTCATCAAAAAGATAATATTCCAGCTGCTGGATTTTTTCCTTGGCACCCAAAATTTTATTTTCAAATTCCTTCAGCTCGGGCACAATGTAGCGCTCGGCGTTAACCAGCGTCTGTTTACGCACAAAATACGGCGGCACAGCGGCTGCCTGTCCCTTGCTGACCTCAATATAATAGCCGAATACCTTGTTAAAGCCCACCTTGAGCGTCTTGATACCGGTTTCCTCCTTAACCTTCTGTTCGAAGTTTTGCATCCAGGTTTTATTATCGGCCGCAATCAGCTGCAGCTCGTCCAGCTCACTGTTATAGCCTTGGCGAATCATGCCGCCCTCACGGATAGAAAACGGCGGCTCGTCCACAATCGCCCTTTGCAGCACGCTAGCAAGCTCCTCATGCAGATGCAGGCCGCTCCACAGCCTATGCAACAGCTTACTTTGGCAGCCTGCCAAAAGCTCCTTAAGCGCAGGCAATGCAACAAGCGAATTACGCAATGCCACAAGGTCGCGGGCATTAGCACTGCCCACCTCGATGCGGCTTACAATGCGCTCCAAATCAGCCACGGCCTTAAGCTGCGCACCTACGGCCTCGCGCAGCTCGCCGCCAGTCAAAAGCTCGGCCACGGCCTCCTGCCGTTCATAAATGCGCCCTAAATCCAAAAGCGGGCTTTCTATCCAGCTGCGCAAAAGACGCGCGCCCATGGACGTCCCGGTAAAATCCAAAACAGCCAAAAGCGTTCCCCGTTTGCCGCCATCCGCCATGTTGCGCACCAGCTCCAAATTACGGATGGCGGTAACATCCAGGCTCATAAAGCTGCCAACAACAATCTCCTTTAAGCGGTTAATATGACTCAAATCGGCCATCACCGTGCTGTGCAAATAGCGCAGCAAAAGCTCCACTGCCTGCTGCACCGGCGGCGACACCTGCTCTGTAGCAAAATGCTGTACGAAATAATCTGCTGCCGCGTTTTCCTCTACGTAATTAGTCAAAACGCAGTCCGGCAGGCGCGCAGCAAGCCACACGCGTAGCTCTTTAGCCGCACTAAAGCCAGCCGGCAGCACCAGCTCCGCCGGCTGCAGGCGGTACAGCTGCTCGGTAACCGTCAAAAAGCGTTCACTGCCGTCAGCCTTGTACCATTGGCACTCGCCAGTTGTTACATCAGCCGCCGCCAGACACAACGTATTTGCCTGCTCCAATAGCAGCACCAGATAGCGGTTGTGCTTATCCTCCAAAAGCTGTTCATTGAGCGCTGTTCCCGGTGTAATAATTTTGATAACCTTGCGCTCCACAATCCCCTTGGCCAGCTTTGGATCCTCCACCTGCTCGCAGATGGCGATGCGATAGCCCTTTTTAATGAGCTTAGCAATATAGCCATCCACCGAATGATAGGGAACGCCGCACATAGGAATATCCTCCACACTGTTAGAGCGCTTGGTCAATGTAAGATTCAGCTCGCGGGACGCAGTCAGCGCGTCCTCATAAAACATTTCGTAAAAATCGCCCAAGCGGAAAAAGAGCAGCTCGTTTTGGTGCTCCTTCTTCACTGCCTGGTACTGCTGTACCATGGGCGTAGCATTTGCAGCAGCCATTAATCTACCGCCTTACCTTTCACCAGCCAGGTTTGCGCAGTGTCAATTTTTACATTGACCTTCTGCCCCACCTCATACGTTTTATCCTCAATAGGCCACAGCACCAAAATGCCGGTGCGGGTGCGGCCGTTCCAAACTGTTTTCTGCTTGCTGGGGCCTTCGGCTAAAACCTCCACTGTCTGGCCCACAAGACGCTCATGTCGCTTTAAGCTGTTGGCGTTCTGCAAGGCCATCAGACGGTTCAAGCGTTCCTTTTTCACTGCCAGTGGCACCTGGTTATCCATTTTGGCGGCAGGCGTGCCACTGCGCTTGGAATAAATAAAGGTGAAGGCCGATGTAAAGCCCACCTGGCGCACAATATCCAGCGTATCCTCAAAGTCCTCTTCCGTTTCGCCTGGGAAGCCCACGATAATATCCGTCGTGATTTCGGCCTCCGGCACGTATTTACGGATCATTGCAATCAAATCCAGATATTTTTCGCGTGTATAACCACGGTTCATGCGGCGCAGGATTTCGTTACTGCCAGCCTGGAAGGGAACATGAAAGCCCTCGCAGATATGCTCACACTCAGCTACAGCCTTAATAACCTCCTCACTCATATCACGCGGATGGCTGGTCATATAGTGAATACGCTCCACACCGGGGATTTGGTCTACACGGCGCAGCAGCTTGGCAAAGGCATCCTTATCACCAAACTCCTTGCCGTAGGAATTGACATTCTGTCCCAAAAGGGTAAACTCCTTATAACCATCACGCACCGCTGCTTCAATTTCGGCCACAATATTGTCCATGCTGCGGCTGCGCTCACGGCCGCGCACATAAGGCACAATGCAGTAGGTACAAAAATTATTGCAGCCATACATAATAGGAATCCAGGCAGCAAACTCACTTTGGCGCACCATCTGTCCCTCAAACTCGCTTTGGTGGATGGTTAAATCAGTATAGACCGCACCCTTGCGCGCCGTCAAAAACTCCAGCAGCAAGCGTTTAAAATCATTTACGTAGGCAGTTCCCAAAAGCAAATCCACCTGCGGATGCTTTTGGCGCAGCTTTTCGCCATCCTTTTGCGCCATACAGCCCGCCACGCAGATAACCACATCAGGATTGTTGCGCTTCACGGCCTTCAGCTCGCCAATCTTGCCGGCAATTTTCTTTTCCGCACTTTCACGCACGCAGCAGGTGTTGACGATAATGATATCTGCCGTATGAAAATCCGGGTTCGGCGCGTAGCCAAGCTCCTGCAGTTGGCCTGCGTAATGCTCCGTATCCGACTCATTCATCTGACAGCCGTAATTAATCAGGCAATAGGTTTTATTTTTTTCTGTCATGTATGTTATACCTCCAGTTATTTCTTCTCCATATTATTATATTATACCTAATCAGTAGCCTTTACCGCAAGCTGTTTTCCATTATCAGATGCACGGACAGTCCCTCTAGAAAAAATATTTTAGTAGCAGGTATTGAAATCTGCCCTTAATCTGATTAAAATATATGCAGGCAAAGAATTATTTGCATTGCTTTTGATAAGCTAATTAGGAAGGTAAGAATTATGCAAAGCAAAAAGAAATGGTTTATCGTCATTATTCTGCTCGCCGCCATCTGCGGTGCAGCATTTTATTTTCTCTATTTTATCCGCACCCCGGCCTATGCCTTAAACGAAGCACGCATAGCGCTAAAGGAGCATGACAGCGCCAAATTTTCGCGCTACGTTGATGTACCCTCAGTTATGGATAACGCCTTTGAGGACATTATCAAGGCCGAAAGCAAAATCAATAACGACAACATCTTCTCTAACCCCTTTGCTTTGGGTATTTTACATATGCTCAAGCCATCGGTTGTAGATTTGATGACCAAGGAAGCAATGGACAAGGTTGCTAATAAGCCTGAAGACACAACCAAGCAGGCAGTTGACCCTGTACCCGATGCCATGAAGCGCAACATGGAGCGTCATATCCACGTCGGCAAACTCACAGTAAAG
>CAVAHH010000190.1:0-4043 GCA_963588395.1 bacterium | reverse complement strand
CTCATAGCCATGGCCTCACCCTGGTCATGGGTTACATAAACAACTGTAATTCCTAACTCCTTTTGTATAGCCAAAATTTCAAAGCGCATAGATTCGCGCAGCTTGGCATCCAGGTTTGACAAAGGCTCGTCCAAAAGCAACAGGCCAGGCTGTGCCACCAGCGCACGTGCCAGCGCCACGCGCTGCTGCTGACCACCGGATAATTGATGCGGATAACGCTTGCTATATTCACCCAAATGCACCAGCTCCAGCATCTTCTGCACGCGCTGCTCACGCTCTGCCTTGTCCACCTTTTGGATTTTCAGCGGATAGCCCACGTTTTCTGCAACCGTCATGTGCGGCCATACAGCATAGGACTGGAACACCATGCCGATATCGCGCTTCTCCGGCGGAGCAAAGGTTCCCTTGATAGAAGAGCTGACGCAGTGGTCACCAATATAGATTTCACCCTCGGTTGCACGCTCAAAGCCTGCTATCATACGCAGCGTAGTAGTCTTACCGCAGCCGGATGGACCAAGGATGGAAACAAATTCGCCGTCCTTTACCACCAAATCAAAATCGTTTACAGCGGTTACAGCGCCAAAACGTTTAAATACATGCTCAATTCGTACTTCAGCCATTTATTACACTCCTTCAATCAAATACCAACATTACCCTTAGAAACCTTATTCAAGATCAGGTTGCCAATTAATACAATCAGCAGAATAATTACAGAAAGCACAGATGCGTTCTGCGTATCCGCATAAGTCTGCAGTTCATACAGCAATACGCCGATAGTCTTGGTGTCGCTGCCGTAAAGGAGCAGGGACATAGTCAGCTCGTAGAACGACGGCATAAAGATCAAGAACCAGCCTGCGATAATGGACGGTGCAATAAGCGGCATAATGATATCCTTGCAGCAGCGAAGCCAGCTGGCACCGGAATTCAGTGCTGCCTCCTCCAATGATACGTGAACCTGGCTGAGGGAAGCGGCAATAGTGCGCACGGACATCGTCATATATTTTACCAAATAAGCGACAACCATAATCCACATCGTAGAATACAAATTCAGGCCAAAGTTACCGCTGAAGGTAATAATCAACGCTAATGCAATTACGATGGACGGAGTGCTACCGCCGATAACTACCAAAAGGTCGGGAATGCTACGGCCCTTAACCTTGGTCTTGACTGCCAGATAAGCAACAAAGATGGACAGCAACGTACCGATGCAGGCAGCAATAACAGCATACAGAATGGAATTCCAAACGCTCTCCATATATTGGGAGCTGGTAATAACAGGAATCCAGGCATCAAAGCCCAGGTTATCCAGACCAATAGGCTTAGACAGGGTAATAATCAGGCTTGTCAAAACAATAGAGCCCAACGGAATAATAATAGAAATCATGCTATAGGCACCAACCAGGCAGAAGCAGGGCCATTTCCATTTACCCAATTCTACGATGTTAGGACGGGTGCTCTTGCCGCTAATGGTTGTGTAATCCTTTTTACCTACCATCCAGGTCATACCAAACAGCAGGATATTAGCCAAAAACATCAGCGACGCAGCCAAGGCAGTAGCATCACGTACACCTGCAGCATCACCCATGTAAATATAGGTAACAATACGCGTAGTCATAACCTCGATATTGCCAGGCATACCAACGATGGCCGGTATACCGAAGCAGCTACCTGCAGCGATAAACACCAACAAGCCGCCTGCCAGAATACTAGGTGCCATCAACGGCAGTGTTACATCAATGACTGTACGCAACGGGGATGCACCGCTGACGCGGGCAGCCTCCTCCAAGGTCGGATCCATTTTTTCCATAGCACGCGAAATGGTGATAAAGGCAAATGGTGAATAGAACAAGGTCAAAACCCACCCGAGGCCTGTCATCGTATAGATGTCAAAGGGTGCAGTCTCCAGACCAAAGATAAATTTAATAATCTCGTTCAAATAGCCTACGCTGGGGTTCAAGAGCTGTACCCAGGCAATAGCGCCAACATATGGCGGAATCATATAGCTGGAAACCAGCAGTGTGCGGTACATCTTTTTACCTGGCATATCAGTACGTCCTACCAGCCAAGCCAACGGGAAAGTGATAATGACGCTGACCACCATAACTGCCAATGACAGCTCTATGGTGTTAGTGAGCGCGCGCCAGTTTACGTCCTGGCTATATACATTGCGGTAATTTTCCAGGTTAATGGCACCATCTAGCATGATGCTGTCATAAAGCAAAATTCCCATAGGGAAGATTACAAAGTACAAAAGCAACAGCACAGAGATGGCGATGACGATAAATTTACTGTTAAATCTTGACATGAATCGCTTTTTTCTCCTTCACAAAATTTTGTAAGACCCGGCTGTAAACTTCCAGGGATGCAGCCCTCCGTCGTCTTTATTGAGCAGAAAACAGGGATGGCCAAAATAGTCTCCCTGTTTCTGCTATTTTAGATTAATAATAGCTTATTTATCCATAACTCTCTTGCGGAATTCTTCTTTAATCTGAGCATTGTTGTCAGCCAGCTTCTGCCAGTCAACCTTAATTCTGCCTTCAACTAGTTTCTTGGTTTCTACAGAACCGATAGGCTCCTTAACATCGCCGCGTACGGAGTGCATCCAGCCCTTTACAACAGCTTCCTGTCCTTCCTTAGACAGCCACCAATCAACCATGGCCTTTGCGCCCTCAGGATTCTTTGTGGTATTGAAGATAGCAATCGGAGACGGGATGTTGATAACGCCATCAGTCGGGTAAATAACCTTCAACGGCTCTTTCTTAGTATTAGCCAGCTTCAGAATGTTTTCTTCCAAGATCATAGCAGCAGCATATTCGCCAGTCAGCAACTTGTTTTGAATAGCAGAGTTGCCTTCCTCTACACGGATACCATTAGCCTTCAGCTTGTCAAAATATTCCCAGCCATACTTATCAGCCAAGGCACCAACTGCTACATAAGCAGTACCGCTCAGCATCGGGTTAGGCATAGCGATTTTGCCCTTCCATTTCGGGTCGGTAAGGTCAGTCCAATTTTTCGGTGCATCCTCAGCCTTCAGCTTATTACCATTATAAGCAATAATCATGTTACATACGCGTACTGCGTACCAAGAGCCGTCTGCAGCCTTATCGCTGATTACATTGGCATCTTCTTTGGATTTATACGGTAAGAGCAAATTTTGCTCCTTCAATTTCAGATAGTAGGAAGGATCTGCAACCATCAATACATCGGCAGCAATCTTTTTAGCTTTGATTTCGCCGGTGATCTTGGTAACAACCTTTTCAGTGCCGCCCTGGAACCAGTTAACCTTCATATCGGGGAAGGCTTTGCCAACGTTAGGCTTGCACATATTGTCAATGATATCAGGATAGATAGAGGTATAAACCATCAGGTCACCCTTTACACCGCCGGCAGCTTTGCCATCATCCTTTTTATCTCCGCCGCCGCAGCCAGCCAAGGCTACAGACAAAGCCAGCATTGCAGCTGCTCCAAGCATCCATTTTGATTTTTTCATTTACATACACTCCTTTTTTGCATCATCGTTGATATCTTCTCGATTATTCAATCTAAGTGTAAGCTCCTTCTACACCCACGTTAGATAATTTCGCTATTACTCGCTTTTCCCCTGCTTACACTTTACACTAATTTAACATATATTTAACTTTTTATGTCACCTGTACATTTATTAGACGGACATTCCACCACCAATTTACATTTGACGTTTTCTGTCCTGTATGGACATTAAACGTCCCGCGTTTGTCAATGATTTAACAAATGCACTACAGCTACAGCTCGAGCTAAAACTAAAACCTCATGTTACCCTGCAAAAAATATCCCGGGAATTTCTCCCGGGATATTACCATCACGACTATATAACATTTTATATCTTGCAGATGAAGTTCAGCTCCCACGCCGGCACATACGGATGCTTGCGCAGATAAATTTTATATTCCGGCACCAGCTGCCACAGCAACAGCGGCAGTCGGAACAAATCTACATCGTAATGGTAGGCAGCTACAAACAGCCTAGGCCTATAAGCGCTAATAGTTTTCTTACCTCCCTTAATG
>CAVAHH010000189.1:0-4061 GCA_963588395.1 bacterium | reverse complement strand
AATATAAGCTATTGTTGTTTAAAAATAGTGATTTTACTAATTTGCGGGAGATGATGCAGGAACATTACCCAGATGAAAAAATTTATTTTTAAATCCAGGAAGATGATAAAGCACTGTCCTATAGCAGGCTTTGTGTGTAGAAAACACGTTGTTGCTTGAATAAAATATGATGCGGGACTGGCGCAAGAGTCAGGTGATTCCTATAGTGGTTATGGGAATGACTGATGAAGCGGCAGTCCTTTTTTTATGCAGCTGAATGAGCGAGATGTTATGGATAGCTGGCGCTGGGGTAAGGAAACTACCTGCTTGTTTTCTGCAAAATTATGGTATAATGACTTTGTAACTGATGTATTACAGGGAAAATTACCATTTTATTGCACGATAATAACGGCGGTTTTTAGAAAGGAGATATACCATGAGAAAAATTTTAGCTTTCTTCCTGGCCTTGTTGGTGAGCGTCAGCGTATTGGCAGGGTGCGGCGGCAATGAAAAAAAGGTAGCGGATAATACGCAGACAAAGGTGCAGACAACTGCGACGACTACTGATACAGATAAGGCCGTAAACGCAGCCGGTAAGGTTAATAACGGACAGAATACTGCTGCTAATATCAAGGCCAACAGCGGCAAGCTGAAAATCACCGAGGGTGAGTCCTACACCGATAAGGAGCACGTTGCTGCTTATATTAACGAATATAAAAAGCTGCCTAATAATTACATCACCAAAAACCAGGCTAAAAAGCTGGGCTGGCAGACAAAGGGCACATTAGATAAGGTTGCACCAGGTAAATCCATCGGCGGTGACCGTTATGGTAACTACGAGGGCAAGCTACCAGCTAAAAATGGTCGTAGCTGGATGGAGTGTGACATTGATTATGTTAAAGGCAACCGCAATAGCAAGCGTATAGTTTTTTCTAACGATGGGCTGATTTATTATACGGATGACCATTATAACAGCTTTAGCAAGCTGTATGGTAAATGAGGAGAACAATATGCGGAAAATAATTTTGAAATTAGAATGCATGGACAGTCTGCCTGCCTTGCACAAGTACCTGCACAGGGAATTGGCACTGCCTGTATATTATGGTGCTAATTTGGACGCATTATATGATTGCCTGACGGATGTAGTGGAGGATACACAGCTGGTGGTGCCTGCTGCGGTGGCCGATGATGCTCATCTTGGCTGGTATGGTAAGCAGTTTTTGCAGGTGCTACAGGATGCGGCAGCGGCAAACGAGCATCTGCAGGTGCTTGTAAAATAACGGAGAGTAGTGATGCTGACAAAAGTTTTGCGCGGTCTGCTGCTGCCGCTTGTGTTTTTGGCTTTGTGGCAGTTGGTGAGCGCCAAGGAGCTTTTTAGTCCCTATCTTTTGCCGACACCGGCGCGGGTAGTGTGGGCTGCATCCGAGCTGTATGCGAGCGGCGTGCTGGTACAGCATTTGCTTGTAAGTCTGCAACGTGTGGTGGCGGGCTTTGGCATTGCCTGTCTTTTGGCATTGCCGCTGGGAGTGTTATGTGCGCAGAGCAGGTGCTTTGAGACTTATTGCTGGTTGCTTTTGGAATTTGTGCGCCATGTGCCGCCGTTGGCAGCAGTACCGCTCATTATTTTGTGGGCAGGTATCGGCGAGGCTTCTAAGCTGACTATTATTGTGCTGGCGTCTTTTTTTCCTCTGTTTTTGAATACCTATAGTGGTGTGCACAATGTAGATAAAAAATTGCTGGAGGTTGGGCGTGCCTTGCATTTCAATACTTGGCAGCAGGTGCGTTATATCCGCCTGCCCGCAGCCTTGGAGACTATTGCAGTGGGCATGCAGCTGGCACTTGGCTATAGCTGGCGTGCGCTCATCGGTGCAGAGCTGATAGCAGCGTCGGCAGGTATCGGCTATTTGATTTTGGATGCAGAGGAAATGTCGCGTCCAGACATTGTACTGGTGGGCATGCTGGCGATTGGCTTGGTTGGAACTGCGATAGACTATTTATTTTTGCTGCTGCTGAACGCGTTGTTCCCATGGCGCAGGCGGGGAAGGGATAGGGCATGATGGCAGAAGAAGCAACGAAAATATTGTTACAGGCAGATGGTGTTTGTAAAAGCTATGGCATTAAGCGTGCTCTGCTGCCTACGACGCTGTCCTTTGCTGCCCACAGCTTTACCAGTATTGTAGGACGAAGTGGCTGCGGCAAGACAACGCTTCTACGGCTTTTGGGTGGGTTGGATGCACCTGATGCAGGTAGAGTGCAGCTGGCTGGCGGTCTGCGTATCGCACCTGTGTTTCAGGAGCCTCGGCTTATGCCCTGGCTGACGGTTGCACAAAATATTACGCTGGCGGCAAGGGTTGATAAAACGCTGGATGTAGGCGCTTTGTCGCAGCTGTTGCAGCTTTTGGGGTTGGCTGGCTGCGAAGCGCTGTATCCTCATCAGCTGAGCGGAGGCATGGCGCAGCGTGTAGCCTTGGGACGGACGCTTTTTTATAATCCGGATGTTATTTTAATGGATGAGCCCTTTAGCGCGTTAGATTATTTTACACGGCAGGGTCTGCAGCGCACGTTGTTGGATTTGCATGTTGCTAAGCGCAAGACTGTTATCTTTGTTACCCACGATGTGGAGGAAGCCTTGCTTTTGGCGGACAGCGTAGTTATAATGGATGATGGCAGTGTCAAAAGTACGTTGCCCGTGCAGCTGCCGCGTCCGCGGCAGGCAGCTGATAGCGCTTTACAATTGCTGCGGCAGAAAATTTTGCAAGCACTGTAATTATTGCATCTACTGTGATAAAACAGCTGCGGCTGCAGGTTAAGAAAGGAGTTCATCAAGATGAACAAAAAGCTTATCGCCTTAGGCTTAAGTGTTTTAACAGCATTTACTCTGCTCACTGGCTGTGCCACTGACAAAAAGGAGGCATCCGCGCCGCCAATTAAGGAATTGAAGGTTACCTACGTAAAGGCACCGCTCAATATTCCCAGCATCGTAGACAAAAATAACCAAACTCTGGTCAAGGAGCTTGGTAAGGATAAGATTACCGTCAGCTTCCCGGAAATCACCTCCGGTGCTAAGCAGACGGAGGCTATGGCGGCAGGCAGTCTGGACGTAGCTAGTGCGTTGGGTGGTACTAGCGCTATTTTGGCAGCCTCTAATGGTGCTGATGTGAAGGTGGTAGGCATTTACAGCCGCGCACCTAAGGCCTTTAACATTATGGTCAAGGACCCGGCTATTAAGACAGCTGCCGATTTACAGGGCAAAAAGGTTGCCGGTCCTAAGGGTACTATTTTGCACCAGATTTTGGTTGCAGCATTAAATAAGGAAGGCTTGAAGCCTGACGCAGTCAATTTTGTATCGCTTGGCATTCCTGCCAGCGTCAACGCACTCATGAGCGGTGAAGCTGATGCAGCGCTGGTGGCAGGTGCGGACGTGCTACGTGCCCAAAAGGCTGGCGCACGTATTTTATGTAATGGCGAAGGCTTGGTTGATGCCACCATTGTTATCGGTGTGAGCGGCAAGCTGCTTAAGGAGCATCCTGAGGTTGTGAAAAAATATCTTGCCATCCACCAGCAGAACATTGACTTCATGAGCAAGGAGCAGGATAAGGCTTATGAATTTGCAGCTAAGGAAACAGGTCTGAGCTTAGACGAGGTCAAGCTGATGGCTCCTTGGTATGATTTCAGCACCAAGATTACTGAAAAGGATATCAAGGACCTGGAAGAAACGCAGGACTTTTTACTTGCAATGGGTATGCAGAAAAATAAAATTGATATTAAAACCATGCTGGCAGAGGTAAAATAAGCTTACCGATGCGTAAGAAACGTGCGGATGATGGCGACAGGGATTGTTGTCATTATCCGTGCGTTTTTGTATGCTTGTAAAAGCTTGTGCTTTTTGGTAAGATAAATGGAAAATAAAAGAGTACAAGAGGAGCCGACAATAATGATTCTGAGCGCGGAAAACCTGTCGTACAGCTATGGCGACCGGGTATTGTTTGAAAATATAACCTTTAATGTAGAAGAGGGAGATAAATACGGTATCATAGGCGTTAATGGCACTGGTAAGAGTACGCTGCTGCGTCTTATAGCTA
>CAVAHH010000188.1:0-4125 GCA_963588395.1 bacterium | reverse complement strand
TATTCTATCAAAAGCGCACCCAAAATACTGGAACGCTCGTAGCTACGCTTGCCTGCGCCCAGGCCGATGGCCAAAATCTTGAACTGCTCAGGCAGTTTGTCGCCGGTTTTAAGAGCAGCGGCGGCAGCAGCACCCGTAGGCGTCACAAATTCGCCCTGCACAGGCAAAAGGCGCACGTTAAAGCCAAATTTCTGCATAATATTGGCGGTTGCCGGCACAGGCACAGGCAGCACGCCATGCTGGCAGCGCACGGTGCCGCGTCCCTCGCACAGCTCGGGCACGATAACGCTCTTGACACCCAGATTGTCGGCACAAACGGCAATCGCCACAATATCCACGATGGAATCAATAGCGCCCACCTCGTGAAAATGCACTTCCTCCTTGGCCACGGCGTGGGCTTTGCCCTCTGCCTCGGCAATAATGTCAAAGATCTTGAGTGCCAGCTCACGCGCCGCGTCCGTCATCTGCGTAGCGTTGATGATGGCAATAACCTCCTTCAGACCGCGGTGCTCGTGCTTGTGCTGATGCTCATGCGGCGTATACTCGTGCTCGTGCTCATGTGTATGTTCATGATGATGCTCATGGCAATGCTCATGCTCGTGTGTATGTTCATGATAATGCTCATGTACGTGCGCTATTGCATCACCATGCAAAAACGCCATATCGTGATCGTGGTTTTCGTGCTCTGCATCCAAAATGACGTCAAAATCACAGCAGTCCACACCTGCCTTGCTCACGCGGCTGATGTTATAGCTGAAGCCCTTGGCAGGAATACTGGCCAGCGCCTTGGCCAAAGCCTCTTTATCCGCACCCAGATCCAACAGCGCTGCCACCAGCATATCGCCGCTGATACCGGCATTACACTCTAAATATAAGCTTTTCATAAAACTTCTCCTTTATAAATACATAGTTTATTTTTTAGTAGCCAAGGTTTCGTTCATGCTACCGGTGCGATAACCCTGCAGGTCCAAGGCCACATAGGCAAAGCCAAACTCCTTTAACCTGGTGTAAATAGTAGCACGCATATCATCCTCCACCGCCAGCGGCAGCTGCTCAGCCAGCAGCTCTATGCGCGCCAGGTCGCCATGCACACGCACACGGAACTGCTTAAAGCCCAGCTCCCACAAGAGCTGCTCGGCCTTATCCACAGCGGCAAGCTTTTCCGCCGTAATGCGCTCGCCATACACAAAGCGTGAGGCCAGGCAGGCAAACGACGGCTTATCCCACGTGGGCAGCCCCAGCTTATGCGACAAAAGACGGATCTCAGCCTTAGACAGCTGCGCCTCACGCAGAGGGCTGTGCACGTTAAGCTCGGCCAACGCCTTGAGACCAGGGCGGTAATCGCCCAAATCGTCCATATTAGATCCCTCACACAGCTGCGCGCCGTTTTCGGCTGCAAGACGCAAAAAATTGCTAAACAAGGTCTTTTTGCAGATATAGCAGCGATCCGGCGGGTTTTCAGCAAAGCCTGGAACCTGTAGCTCATCAAAATCAAAATACAGATGGCGGATGCCCTGCCTTTGGCAAAACGCCTCAGCCTCCGCCACATCACGCTTGGGAACTACGCCCGAACGCGCCGTAACCGCCATTGCCGCATCACCCAAGGTCAGGTGTGCCACCTGCAGCAAAAATGTGGAATCCACGCCGCCGCTAAAGGCGATAAGAACGCGTCCCAATTGGCGCAGGTTATTTTGCAGGGCTTCCAGCTTACGCTGAGCCTGTGTTTCTTTGTTATCATCGGTGTTATACATATTTTTCCTCCCTAAGTATGTAAATATGTATCACATTTTCATTTCCTAAGGTGTTTATACAAACAGGAGTAAGCAATTATATTATCGCTCCCTGCACGCCAGGCGGTTAATCTGCGTCGCAATATACCCCGCGCTATACCCATTATCAATATTAACCACCGAAATGCAGTTAGCACACGAATTGATCATCGTCAAAAGCGCGCTGAGCCCGCCAAAGCTGGCCCCATAGCCCACAGACGTAGGCACCGCGATCACAGGATTGCGCACCAGGCCGCCGATAACGCTAGCCAGCGCGCCCTCCATACCGGCCACGGCCACCACGCAGTTAGCCTGCTGCAAAAGCTCCACTCTGTCCAGCAGGCGGTGAATACCGCTCACGCCCACGTCATACAAGCGCTCTACATGCGCGCCGAAAAACTCCGCCGTCTGCGCCGCCTCCTCCGCCACAGGGATATCCGCCGTGCCTGCTGTACATACGGCAATGCAACCATCGTGCTTTTTATCCGCACGCTCCTGCTTCAGCGTCCGTGCCACGCCGTCATACACGATATCAGGCAGCACCTGCCGCACCAGCTCGTACTGCTCACGCGTCGCCCGCGTACCAAACACCTCGCCCTGCTCATCAAACAGGCGCTTATATATCTGCACCAAAAACTCATCCGGCTTATTTGCGCAATACACCACCTCGGCAAAGCCGCTGCGCAGCTCACGTGATGTATCCAGCTTGGCATAGCCCAAATCCTCGTAGGCCTTGTGGTTAAAAAAGCGCAGCGCCTCCTCCACAGGCAGCTCGCCGCTGCGCACCTGTTCGAGCACACTCCTAGAGTCCACTATATTCCTCCTTTTACAACAAAGACTTAGTCCGCCAGGTAGCAGACTAAGTCCCTCGTTCACATTATTAACTTATATTAATAGTATACACAAAAGTTGAAGCATACGCAAGCGCAGCAAGCGTAATTCACGCATATTTCACGCTAAAGCTGCTTACACCAGGTTTTTGACTACTGCCAGCTCCATCTTATCCGAAGGGATAATATCGTTATGCAGCACAGGCAACTGCTCCAGCGCCAGCATCCGCGGCGGAATTTCCACACCCGTAGCACTGCTTAGCTTACGCAAAAGCTCAAACGGCTCACCCTGTTGCGGCTGTGCGTCCTCCAGTGCCGACAGTACGCTATCGGCAAACTTATAGGGACTGGCCGTAGACAGCACTATAGTATAGGTGTCGTCACTGGTGAGGAAGCGGTATTTTTCCAAAGCACGCCAGGCCACAGCCGTATGCGTATCCATCAAATAATGGTAGTCATTATAAATACGGCCGATGGCCTCCTTGGTTTCCAGCTCATCCACCCAGGCACCGAAGAACTCACTTTGAATCTTCTTTAAATCGTCACTGTCAATCTGGTAGAAGCCCTCCGTATTCAGGCGCTGCATATAATCTGCCACACGCGCTGCGTCCTGCTCAGTTACATTGTACAGCAAACGCTCCAGGTTGCTGGACACCAAAATATCCATAGACGGCGAAATCGTCTTATAAAACTCACGGCGTCTGTCATATACGCCTGTGTTAATAAAATCAGTCAGCACGTTGTTGCTGTTAGACGCGCACAGCAGGCGATCAACTGGCAGTCCCATCAGCTTGGCATAATAGCCTGCCAGGATATCGCCAAAGTTACCCGTAGGCACGACAAAGTTCACAGGCTGGCCTGCAGTAATCCTGCCTGCCTTGATAGCATCCACATAAGCGCTAAAGTAATAAACGATCTGCGG
Organism: bacterium; assembly: GCA_963588395.1. Classification (GTDB taxonomy): domain Bacteria; phylum Bacillota; class Negativicutes; order Acidaminococcales; family Acidaminococcaceae; genus Phascolarctobacterium_A. The sequence continues at coordinate 604 of CAVAHH010000188.1, read as the reverse complement.
CACCAGGCGACCCCAGTTAATGGAATTGGCCGAAGAGAAGGAATAGCCCTTCTTCGCCAGCTCGTCACTGAGCGCCTTGTTACCAAAGATTTCCTTCACGCCGCGCTGCGCGTCATCAAAATTACCCTCGATGCCAAAAACCTTCACGTTTTTGCCCATCTGTGTAATCATCTGACGCTTTTGGATATCGCTCACGCCCTCACTGGGGTAAAAAACAATAATCTGCGTGCCTTCGACATCGGCAAAGCCCTCTAACGCAGCCTTACCCGTGTCGCCCGATGTTGCCACCAGGATAACCACCTTATTGGTCTCGCCGGTCTTTTTAATAGAACGGGTCAATAGATGCGGTAAAAGCTGCAAGGCCATGTCCTTAAAGGCAGACGTGGGACCATGCCACAGCTCCAGCACGCCGGTGTTGTCGTTAACCTGCACCAACGGCACAGGATTATCGCCAAACTTATCAGTGGCATAGGCTGCATTCACACACTCCCGCAGCTCATCCTCGCTAAAATCGGTAAGATATTGCAAAAGCACATCAACGGCACGCTCGGTATAAGGCTTATTTTGCATCGCCTTGATATCAACCATGCGCATTGCAGGCAGG
>CAVAHH010000187.1:0-4153 GCA_963588395.1 bacterium | reverse complement strand
AACATTACCCGTCGTTTGCTTGTAGAGCGTTTGTCTAAGGATATGGATTTGCAGGTTATTGAACGTGCCTTTGATAAGGATTTTGCCTTGAAGGCAGATGAGGCTTTTATTTGCGGCCCGCGCTGTGAGTTTATGCCTGTTACCAAAATTGATCGCGGTTTTGTTGCTGGTGGCAAGGTAGGCGAGCTGCTGCCACGTCTGCAAAAAGCATATGAAGATTTTGTAGCAAAGGAATGCCGTAAGCAACATGAATAACAGGCGTTTGGTGCGTGGAGCTCTGCTCATCGCGCTGGCGCTGGCGCTGCAGTCGCTGCGGCTGGTGCTGCCATTGCCACAGCCTGCCGGTACCTTTGCCATCGGCAGTCTGGTGCACATGATGCTAGCCCTGACGCTCAAGCTGTGCGGCATGGGGACGGCGTCGCTTCTGGGCTTTTTGTTGCCGCTTACAGCGTATGTACAGGGGCAGGTGCTGCTGGTGTTTTTGATTCCCGTCATCTGGCTGGGAAACCTGCTGTTTGTGCTTTTGGTGCAGTGCTTTACCGGTCAGCGCCGTCTGGTGCTTGTTGTTCCGCCCGTCGCCAAGGTGGTAGTGATGCTGGGTGCTGCCTGGTGCGTGGTGAGCTTTGTGGCTGTGCCGGCGCCCGCAGTGCGTAAGGCTATTTTATTCGCAATGAGCGTTCCGCAGCTGGTGACGGCGGTGCTGGGGATTTTGCTGGCACGTCAGGTTTTGCTGCGCATCCGCAGCTTTTAAAATTTCTATGACTGTAATGCGATGGCAGTGAACGCTGTATGCTATAAGAAGAGTGTTACATTTACGCTATACACTAAAATTTAATCTGCATGCGATAATAAAGCTCCCGACAGGTGTATCCTGTACGGGAGCTTTTTGTGTGTATCATCAAAGTAGAAAAAAGGCTAAACAGGACGGACGCAATTTGCTTTATTTTCTAAAAAATGCTATAATAATAGTCGCTTTAAAAAATTTATTAAAGGGAGTGATTCGCGTTATGCAAACAACGCAGGAGAAGAATCAGAACGGAGGTATTTTGGCACTGATTGAACGCATCGGTAACAAGATTCCCGACATTACGATTTTGTTTATTGGTGCCTTTATATTGTGCTGCTTTATGTCAGCAATTTTGTCAACCATGCACTTTGGCTATGTGCATCCCACAACCGGCAAGGAAATCGTCGTCAACAATATGCTTAGCGGCAAGAACCTTGTACAGTTGCTCAGCAAAATGGTTACCAACTATTCCGGCTTCCCACCGCTGGGTATGGTAATTGTTGCCACCTTGGGCATTGGTATTGCTGATGGATCTGGTTATATCAACACCGCGCTGAAAAAGATTTTGGCGATTACGCCTAAGTTCTTAATTACACCGATTATTATTCTCGTAGGCATGCTTAGCCATCTGGGGCCTGATACCGGTTACGTTATCATCATCCCCGTGGCTGCCTACATGTTTTATGCCAGCGGCAAGCATCCCTTGGCCGGTATCGGCGCATCCTTTGCCGGTATTGCCGGTGCCTTTGCCGCTAACTATACGCCGTCTGCTATTGATCCTGTTATCCAGGGCTTTACGCAGAGTGCGGCACAGATCATCGACCCGTCGTATCAGGTTAACGTGCTGTGCAACTATTTTTATGCCTTTGGTGCCACCTTCGTGGTCATCCCCAGCTGCTGGTATGTTACCGAGCGTGTGGTTGAACCATGGCTGTGGAAAAACTGCCCATTAGATAAGGACATCGAGGTTGGCGAGGATGGTAACACTGCTGTTACACCGCGTGAAAACCGTGCCTTTTATATCGCTACAGGCGTGCTGCTGGTGATGGTGGTTGGTCTTGTTGTGCTGCTTTTGCCTGCAGATTCCATCTTCCGTGATGACAAGGGCATGCTGGCAAGCTTTAAGGCGCCGGTTATGCAGTCCATCGTATCACTGCTGTTTGTCTATACCGGTGCTGTGGGCCTCACCTATGGCGTTTTGGTGGGCAAGTTTAAATCGCCGCAGGACGTTACCAAGGCAATGGAAGACATCACCAAAACCCTGGTGCAGCTCATCGTGTTCTACTTCTTTGCTGCGCAGTTTTTGTATGCCTTTGGCGCGTCTAACATGGGTGCGCTCATCGCCATTGCAGGTGCGGAATTCTTAAAGTCGTTGGCGCTGCCGCCGCAGGTTACAGTGTTTGGCATTATCGTCTTTGTTGCCATGCTCAACCTCATCATCACCTCGGCTTCGGCTAAGTGGGCTATTTTGGCGCCGATTTTTGTCCCCATGCTGATGGCAGTCGGCATTGCGCCCGAGCTGACGCAGGTAGCCTTCCGTGTGAGTGATTCGGCTGTGAATGTTGTTACCCCGATGTTCGCGTTCTATCCGCTGATTATCCTTTATTGCCAAAAATATGTTAAGAGCGCAGGTATCGGTACGCTCAGCTCGCTGATGCTGCCATATACTATCGCCTTGCTTGTAAGCCTTACAATTATGCTGTATGTGTTCTGGGGGTTGGATATTCCCTTGGGCCTGCAGGCAGATTATGTATATCCCAGAAGAATGATGTAAACGAAAGAAGGAAGCTATCATGTCTTTACAACAACGTTTGACTGAACGTTTTTTGCGTTATGCCGCTGTTAGCTCGCAGAGCATCGAGGGTAGTGCTGTTGTACCCAGTACGCCTGGGCAGCTTAAGCTGGCCGAGCTGTTGAAAAGTGACATGGCCGAGCTTGGCCTGGTGGATTTATCCATCAGTGAATATTGTGTGCTCACCGGTCGCCTGCCTGCCAATTTACCTGCAGGTCATGCTGCTGTGCCCAAGGTTGGCTGGGTTGCGCATCTTGATACTGTAGACGTCAATCTGTCGCCGGATATTCATCCGCAAATCGTGAAAAACTACCAGGGTGGCGACGTGCTTTTGAACGCTGACAAGCAAATATACATCAAAACCAGCGAGCATCCCGAGCTGGAACGGTACATTGGCAGCGATTTGATCACCAGCGACGGCACCTCCGTCCTGGGTGCGGATAACAAGGCCGCAATTGCTAACGTTATGGTAGCACTCGAAACCATCATCAAGGAAAACCGTCCGCACGGCGAAATTTATGTTGCCTTCGTCCCGGATGAGGAGGTAGGCCTGTGCGGCAGCAAAAAGATGGATTTTAGCAAATTCCCCGTTGATTTTGCTTATACTATCGATTGCTGTGAGCTGGGCGAGGTCGTTTACCAAACCTTTAATGCAGGTACTGCCAGCATCAAAATTAAGGGTGTAACTGCTCATCCTATGTCTGCAAAAAATACCTTGGTTAACCCCACGCTTGTAGCTGTGGATATCGTCAATTGCTTTGACAGAATGCAGACCCCGGAATGCACCGAGGGCACCGAGGGCTTTATCTGGGTGCAGTCCATTACTTCTAATGCCTCCGAGGCAGTGATGGATATCAAAATCCGTGATCACAACAAGGCATTATACGAAGCACGCAAGCAATATATCCGTGACGCGGTAAAATATGTGCAGGCTAAAAACCCCAAGGCGGGCATAGAGCTGACTATTAGCGATGTTTATGGCAATATTGCAGATGCCTTGACTGAGGATAACAAAAAGTGCGTGGATTACATCTTCGCTGCTATGCAGGAGCTGGGCATCGAGCCCAAGGACATGGCTATGCGTGGCGGTACCGATGGCTCTTTTATTTCTACCAAGGGAATTCCCACACCAAACTACTTTACTGGTGCGCACAACTTCCATTCCAACTGCGAATTTATGCCTATGGATGCAGTAGAAAAATCCTGCCTGCTTACGCTTAAATTGGTAGAGCTGATAACTAATAAATAAGCAAACGCTTGTAAGAACATAAAGCGTAAAATTAAACTGCTCCCTTCATCTAAAATAAAAGCTGATGAGGGGAGCAGTTTTAGCTTTAATTACATATCGTGAAAGTTGATGCCGATATTGCTGTGACGCAAAAAGTTGAGCGTAACCTCGGGGAAGGAGGCGTAGCTTAAAACGTCTTCGGTGGGAGCGCCGGGGAAGCCTGCTTCTGCCAGTTTCTCACGTAGTTTTTTCATCTGCGGCGGAATATCATCAGCAGGGCGATGATCAATTTGCGGTGCGCTGCCGATAGCCAGGCGTTTTACCTCTGGGTCGATCGGTCCCGGAG
>CAVAHH010000186.1:0-4189 GCA_963588395.1 bacterium | reverse complement strand
GGTAAGGGACGCCTGACGCGCGGCTGGATTTCTCCCTATGCCAAGGGCATTTGGTTTTCGGTGGTGCTTAAGCCGCGATTCTTGCCACAGGAGGCTTCTAAATGCACGCTGCTGGCAGCAGTGGCCGTGGTTAAGGCCATCAATAAAATTGCCGGTGTGCACGCTGCGATCAAATGGCCTAACGATGTGCTGCTTTTAGGACGCAAGCTTGTGGGCATACTGACGGAGATGAATGCCGAATTTGGCCATATCAATTACGTTGTTATCGGTACAGGCATCAACACAAACGCTACTTCGGAGGATTACCCGGATGAGGTGAAGCATTTGGCTGTGTCTATCGCCGACGCGGCTACGGAGCCGTTTACCCGCGTGCAGCTTTTGTGCGATATCTTAAAAAATATGGAGGATTTGTACGAGCTTGCTATAGCAGCAGGCTTTGCTCCTGTGCTTGAGCAGTGGCGTCAATATTCCTGCACCCTGGGGCAGGAGGTTAAGGTTATTGCACCGGATATGACCTATTTTGGCACAGCCGAGGATATTGACGATGAAGGCCTTTTGATTGTGCGCCGCGAGGACGGCAGCAAAGAAAAGGTTGTAGCAGGAGATGTTTCTATCCGTCCGGCCAAGGCTAAGGATGGCGCTTATGCCTGATGCGGCTGTTGCGTGACTTTTGTCATCTGCAACTTTTTGATAGCTTATAGCGATAATTTTTCTTGCATTATTTTGCCTATGTGGTAAAATAATAAAGGCTTTTATGCCGTATTTTGCAAACGGAAAGCATACTTTCCGAGGAGGAAGCTATAATGTTACTTGTTATGGATGTGGGAAACACCAACATCGTGGCCGGTGTTTATGAGGATAAGAATTTGAGAGTACACTGGCGGTTTTCTACAGACCGTTCTAAAACAGCAGATGAGTTTGGAATTATGCTGCGCAGCATGTTTGAATATAGTGATGTAGAGATGAGTAAAATTACCTCTATCATTATCTCTAGTGTTGTGCCACCGGTGCTGATTCCCCTGTGCCATATGTGTGAACGCTATTTTGGCATCAAGCCGATGGTTGTGGGCCCTGGCATTAAAAACGGCATTTTTATCAGATATGATAATCCCAAGGAGGTTGGTGCAGACCGCATTGTTAACGCTGTAGCCGCCTTCCATAAATACAGCAGCCTGGGCAGACCGATGATCGTTTTGGATTTTGGTACTGCTAACACCTTCTGCGCTTTGCTGCCGAATGGTGAATACCTGGGCGGTGCTATTGCCCCTGGTATTGGTATTTCTACCGAGGCTCTTTTCCAGCGTGCTGCCAAGTTGCCGCGTATAGAGCTGGTTAAGCCTAAGAATGTCATTTGCCGTAACACTGTCAGCTCGATGCAGGCAGGTGCTATTTATGGCTTTGTGGGTCAGATGGAGGGTATCGTCAACCATATGAAGAAGGAGCTTGGCGGTGACGCTTATGTTATTGCCACCGGCGGCTTTGCTAATACTATGGCTGCTGAATCCGATTGTATTGATGTGGTAGAACCGTTCCTCACATTGGATGGTTTGCGCATTTTGTACGAAAAGAACGCTAAATAAGGGCTGCTTGCCCTGTAATACAAAGTAAAGCTGTCGTAAGTAGCGTTTGCTATGCGGCAGCTTTTTTCGATAGGAGAATTGTTATGCGGATTGGAAAGATAGAGCTAGAGGCGCCTTTGGCGTTGGCACCCATGGCAGGTGTGACGGATTTACCGTTTCGTCTTATCTGTCGCCGCCACGGTTGTGGCATGACAGTGTCCGAGATGGTGAGCGCCAAGGGATTGCTGTATAAAAATGTCAAGACAACAGAAATGCTGCGCATAGCGGAGGGCGAAAGGCCTACCGCCATCCAACTCTTTGGCAGCGTGCCGCAGGAGCTGGCGGAGGCTGCACGTATGGTGGAGGCCAGTGGTGCAGATATGATTGATTTTAACATGGGCTGTCCTGTAGCTAAAATCGTTAATAACGGCGAAGGCTCGGCATTGATGAAGAACCCACCGCTGGCGCACGATATTTTACAGGCGATGGTGCAGGCCGTGAGCATACCTGTAACGGTAAAATTCCGTGCCGGCTGGGACGATGCACATATCAATGCTGTAGAAATTGCCAAGGCGGCCGAGGCCGCAGGCGTGGCCGCAGTTGCTGTGCATGGGCGCACACGTCAGCAGTTTTACGAGGGAAAGGCGGATTGGAGCGTGATTGCTGCTGTCAAGCAGGCGGTGCAGGTGCCTGTATTTGGCAATGGTGATATCTTTAGCATGGATGACGGACTGCGCATGCTGCGCGAAACAGGCTGCGACGGCTTAATGATTGGTCGTGGCGCGGACGGCAACCCCTGGATTTTTAGTGAGCTGGTTGCAGTGCTGGCAGGCAAGCCGAGTCCTGCAGTGCCTACGATTGATGAGCGCCTGCAACAGGCAGCAGAGCATTTAGCTATGCTCATAGATTACAAGGGCGAATACATCGCAGTTAAGGAAATGCGCCGCCATATCTCCGCATATCTGAAGGGTATGCCTCATGCGGCAGAATTTCGCGGACGTTTCCACAAGGTGGATACCCGGGAGCAGTTTATGACGCTTTTGTCAGAGTACGGGGAATGTGCACGACAATATTATGAAACAGAAAAACATTTTGCACATAGCATTGCCCAAGCAGGACAAATATGTTAAAATAATAATTTGTAAAAGAAGCAATTAGGGAGTTAAAAGCATGGAAGCAGCTAAAACAGCAAAGCATGTAGTAAGCATCAGCCTGGGGTCGTCAGCGCGTGATGCCAGTGCTATTTTGGAGCTTGGCGGGCAAAGAATCAGTATCGAACGCCGCGGCACGGATGGTGACCTGGACAAGGCACGCCAGCTTTTGGAGCGGTGGGACGGCAAGGCAGATGCCATCGGCCTTGGTGGTACGGATTTATATGTTTATGCGGGCAAAAAGCGTTACACCTTCCGTGAATCTGCCAAATTGATCAGCAATGTACGTCAAACGCCTGTGTTAGATGGCAGCGGATTAAAAAATTCACTGGAGCGCAAGCTCATACGTAGCTTGGCTGCAGGCGGCGAGGTTGCTATAAAGGGCAGCAGGGTGCTGCTTGTGTGCGCGGTAGACCGCTTTGGCATGGCCGAAGCACTGCTGGAGATGGGGGCGCAGGTGACCTTTGGTGATTTGATTTTTGGCTTGGGGATTAACAAGCCGCTTAGGTCGCTGGCGGCGTTGTCCTGGTGGGCGTCGCTTTTGGCACCTGTTGTGACTAAGCTGCCGGTCAGCTGGTTTTACCCTATGGGTAAGGAGCAGGACGTGCGCGTGGTGCGCCATCCGGAGTATTTTTTAGAAAACGATATCATCGCCGGCGATTTTCATTACATAAAAAAGTTTATGCCGGCTAAGCTGCCCGGTAAAACCATTATTACCAATACTGTAACCGCTGCTGACAGAAGGATGCTGCAGCAGGCAGGTATCAAAATGCTTATCACCACTACACCCTGCATCGAGGGCCGTAGCTTTGGCACCAATGTGATGGAGGCTATGCTGGTTGCCCTGCACGGAGGTAGCGGACCATTAAGTGCTGAGGAGTATTTAAGGCTCTTAGAGCATTATCATATAGAATCTTCTGTTGAGTACTTTAGTACGAAGGAGTAGTTTGTTCTCATGGAAAAATTTGCGTTTATTCTACATCCATTATCCCTGCAGGATATGGAGCATTTATCACCCTTGATGAAATATATCCCGAATTCGTTGATTGAAGCCTGCCTGAAAATGAAAAAACCCTTTAAGGTTTCGCACATTACAGGCATCCAAAGTCCTTATGCTGAGGCAGAGGGCTGGTTTATCGGCTGTCCGCTGACTGCGAAGCAGATGGTGGAGCTGCCCGAGGAATTCGTCATGGACAGGATTATCGAATCCGGCAGGGTTGCCCAGCAGCTGGGGGCCAAGATCGTTGGTTTGGGTGCTTTTACATCTATTGTTGGCGATGCCGGTGTTACTGTCGCCAAAAATTTGGATATTGCCGTGACCAGCGGTAACAGCTACACAGTAGCTACCGCTATCCAGGGCACCAAGCAGGCTGCTATGATGATGGGCAGAGACTTGAAGGAATGTCGTGCCGTCGTAGTTGGTGCTACGGGTTCTATCGGTGCTGCTTCTGTCCGCCTTTTAGCTAAGGAGGTTAAGCA
>CAVAHH010000185.1:0-4192 GCA_963588395.1 bacterium | reverse complement strand
ATCCATAGGTTAACGTTTTCAGAATAAAATAAATAAAAAAACTGCTCCCTCATTAACTAATGAGAGAGCAGCAAGAAAGCTTAGAACTGACCGCTTACCATAAAGTGCAAACGGGTGGAATCAACGTGCTTGCCATTGATATCCTTTTCAAAAGGCACGCCAAGTGCCAGGCTGGCCGAAACCCTGCCGGCTATGCTGCTGCGTACGCCAAAGCCTGCGCTGGTGAGCATGCTGTCATCAAAGGCACTGTCACCGAACACCTTGCCGTGATCAATAAAGCCAAAGACGCTGGTCTTTTTATCCTTAGTCACAGGCACGATGTATTCCAGTCCCAAGCTATAGCCGCTATCGCCGCTCAGCAAGCTTTCCTTGTAGCCGCGGACGCTGTACATACCACCAATGTAGAACTGGCGCGCGCTGGGCATATAGTTGTTAAAGCCAAGCTGTCCGTCCAGGCGGGCGCTGATCATCTGTCCGTGCCGGTACAGCTTTTGATAAATACCGTTCAGAGAATATAGACCAAAGCTCTTGTCGTCACCCAAGATGTTAGTGTGAGTGCCGAGGTTGAAGCCATGCTTTTGGTAGATTATACTGCTGTCACCGTAATTTGCTACGGAATAGCTGGCAGTAACGCCCTTAATGGTGTCATCCAGCCAATGGTTGCCTGCGAAATCGGTCTTAGAGTTTTGCTGACCAAAATCCAGGCTGGCCTCTGTGCGTAGCTTTTCAGTAATAACTAGAGGTTGCGATACACCGACGCTGGCTGCATAAGCGTGACCACGCACGTTGAGCGCCTCCAGCGAGCCGTCCGTAATATGGACGCTGTTAGTGCTGTACTGCACATTAAGCTTGGTGCCGCTGTGACCCATGGGGCGGGAATAGCTGATGCCAAAGCTCTTGGTGCCATCAGAAAGCATAGTGCTCATGCTCAGGGCATCACGTACACCCGTCAGGCTGCGGTCGGTAAAGAACAGGCCTGCACGGTATTCGCCGCTGGTATCACTGCCTGCGTTATCTGTATACACCGTCCAGACGATATTTTGTGGCTCATAGGCGGCAATCACGTAATCTGTGGTACCGGGCTCACTACCTGCCTGCATGGTTACGCGTAGCTGTGCGTCATTTGCAGCATTAAAGCGCAACAGATCCTTGTTCACCTTGTTGATATTGGCAACGCTGCCCTGCTTTAAGGCTAAGCGTTTAGTAATATAGCTGCTTTTGGTATGCTTGTTGCCTTCCACCACAACATTGTTGGTTTTACCCTCAACGAGAGCAATGTGTACTACGCCCTGCTTAATCGTCTGTGCAGGCAGCATAGCACGACAGGTATAGTACCCTTGCTCTGCGTACATCGTATTAATTTTATTTACCAGCTCATACAGGTCCTTAACCCCAACCTCACGGTCCAGGTAAGGCGCCTTCAGCTCATCCAGCTTAGCAGCATCAAGCACGCTGCTTTCATCAATATTGATTGTGGAAAGCTTAAAGGTGATGGTTGCTTCCTGCTTACCTTCAGTATCCCCTGCCTGCTCCACCTTGCTGGCGCCCTTGGCCTTATCCTCTTCTAACTGGCGGGCAATGCGCTGACGCTCCAAATATTCACGGGTGCGGTTAGCCGATACACCGGCATCATTCAAACCACTTTCACGATATTGCCTTTGCTGCTCCGGGGTGGGAGTATAAGCTGCAGATACGCTGGCAGCTGTAGAACAGATAAACAGGGCTGCCAGTAACGCACTGACGGATTTTATCTTCATGACACAACACTCCTTTTATTCTATCTCAAGCTTTGCTTATTCTCGTTGACGTAAAGCAACTGATTGCGTTTACTCTGCACTTATTATAGCATTCCAATATATACCAGACAATAAAAAGCTGCGAAATAATCAGCAATCTACGGGTGTATAAAAAGGTGCACCCCGCTCCCTGAGCGGGAGCCAAGAAAGCAGGGTGCACTTAACAAATACACTATTAATCCTTTACTTCAATCTTCACTGCTTCCGTTTCTTCGTCTTCTGCGTCGTACAAATTGTAGCGCTCATACAACGGAATCAGGCTGATGTCACCCCTGAGTGCAGCTTCTTCAAACAGTGTGCGGTACAACAGCCAATCATCAGCAGCATAGCGCTGGCTGTACACGTAACGGTAATCGTTCTTGTGCAGCAAAACGCCGTTGCTGTCCTGGCGGGTGCCGTTCTTGTTAAAGAAGAGATACATCCAGCTGTTATCAGCGGGGTTGTTCCAGCTATCCCAGGCCTCGTCGCTCATGCCCGGGTTATGATGTGCGTAATCCTGCCAGTAGATAGTATCTGCATGTTCAGGCTTAGGATCCTTGCCGTATACGATTGTATGTACGGTATCGGTCGAAATATCTACACGATCCTCAACAGCCAGCTTATGGATTGCCAGCTCTGCAGAATCAGGCACGTGCAGCTCCATCTTCTTTACCCACAGCTTGTCGATATCCAGCTTGCCGTTGATACGGTGGAAGTTTAAGATCAACTGATCTGCAGGAATATGCTTGCCGTCTGCGGTGCCTACGGTATCCAGCTTCAGCTGCAGCAACGTGCCGTCGCCGGTCTGCCAAATGCCGTGGTTGTCAAAGCAGCTATCAGGATCAAGCAGGCCGCTATCCTTGTTCGCGGTATCATGCAGGTAAACGTTGTTGCCTGTGATACCAAGGATATTGCTTACATAAGTCTGCTTGCCGTGGATTTCGCTCTTGACGGTTTCGCCTGCATCATTGGTGTGTTCGTAGCTTTCTGTCTTGTAGTATACGTTGTAGGCATCCACCTTATCGGTGTTGATGTTACCGTTTTGTGAGGTGATGGTAGCATCGCCCTTCTTGGCAATGATCTCTACCATACCCTGCTCGATAGCGTCAGCTATAGCATCTACATCTTTATAAGCCTTGATCACGATATTGCCGTTTTGCGAGGTTGCATTTTCCTTTAGGCTTACCTGGTCGATGATGGAATACAGCTCTACATTGTTCTTGCCCTCGATAACACCGCCGGACAGGCTCAGCTTGCCGTTGGTCTGGAAGTAGATGTTGCCTGTTGCCGATGCATCCTCAATCTCATCCGAGCCTGCGATTACATTGCCGATATTGGTAATGCTTTCGTTAGCATATACGGAGATGTTACCCTTAGCGTTCATATCAGAGTTATTGATAATCTTGCCGGTATCTGCCATAAGCGCTATATCGCCGCCTGCCTTGAGATCGGTGCCACGCTGACCGTCGTAGTAGTTGTAGATATCCTTCTTAGCATACATATCAATGTCGCCTGCGGCCTTGATATTAGCATCATTCATGATTTCAATGCTGTCGGTTCTGGAGATGAACTGCAGCTTGTCACCAGGATTGGTGCCTGTTGCCTCATAAGAATGAGCTGCGTCGTTATCAATCGTCAGCTTGTTGTAAGCATCCAGGATTATGTTCTGGCCCTTGATGTTGCCGTTGTTGATAATGGTGCCCGGGGTTTCTATGTTGCCATCTGCATCGTACAGGTTATCCTGAGACTGCAGGAGCACGTCGCCGTTTTCGGCAACGATGTTGCCATAATTGGAGATCAAACCACCCTCGGTGATCAGGTTAACGTCGCCCTTAGCAGAGCTCAACTGCTTGCCATCAGCAGAATTGATGATGCCTGTAGCAGCCTGTACGTTCAAATCACCTGTAGCATTCAGGCTGTCCTGCTTCTTAATCAATGCCTTGGCTGCGGTAGAGATCAGGTTCAGCTCGTCAGCAGTAGATGTGATGCTGCCGCCATCGATGTACAAATCATCGTGGGACTTCACGGTTACGCTCTTGCCGGTTACGTCGCCGGCATTCTTAACGTTGCCGTTTGCGCTTTCCATCCACACATCGCCCTGTGTTGCCAGAATCATGCCATCATTGCTCAGTGTATCCTCCTGCGTAATCAGAGTGATATCATTACCAGCTGTGAGGACGTTGCCTGTGCTGTTCCAGATACCCTTCTGAGCTTTAACAACCAGGTCGTTAGCTGCATTCAGCTTAATGTTGCTATCCAAGGTTACCTTGCCGCCGGTAGAAATAAGCTTCAGCACATCATTGCTGGCGGTGCCTGTTGCAGTGATGGTGCGTTCTTCACCAGATACATGCAGATCCTTGGCTGCCTGTACAGTGACGCTCACGCCTGTGATGTCGCCGCCAAAGTCAACCGCACCC
>CAVAHH010000184.1:0-4210 GCA_963588395.1 bacterium | reverse complement strand
AGGGCGTCGTAGGTTCGAGTCCTACTCGGGGAGCCAAGCTAATTGACCTCGGTTACAGTAATGTGACTGAGGTTTTTTGTTGTGCTTGGGTGGCTATTTTACGGCTTTAAGATAGCATACACGTTTATTTTTCAAGCTTTGGTCAGATTCGTGTATTCATCATACCAAGGTCGCAGCACATTTTGGCACTTTTTTACGTCCCCGCAAAAATACCGACGCAGCGTACGCAAGCGACGCAACGCAGCTTTCATGCGGCTTTGGGCGCGTCGATATTAGTAAATACGCATGCGGTGCGTACGCTTTTGCTAAAAAAGCTTATAGCAGACAAAGCAGGCAAGACAAACGCTCAACGTCCTGCTTCCTGCCAAGGACTGTCTAAAAGCCTACGTAACTAAGGCGTAGCTAAACAAGCGGGCTATAACGGCAAGCGTTAGCAAAGTGTATAAGCTTGCCTTGTTAGGTATGATATTATTGCAAGGTATTAGCGTTATATCTATTCTATATTTGCTAAAGCACAATTTAACTAACACTGTTAGTATCTATGCATGCTTATCTTTTAGAGTGCAGTGTAGCTGCTAACGTTATCCTTAACTATCAAGCCTTTATTGCAAAGCTTATAAGGCCTTTAAGCTCAAGGCCGGCTTAGTCAGCCTTGCCTTGCTGTGCGTAAGGCGCGTCGCTTTGCAGATAAAAAGTCTATGTAAAAAAAGTAAAAACAATACCGTACACGCTAAAACACAGACAGCATGCACCCTGCGTCGCTTGCGTACGGTGCGTCGATATATTTTAGGGTGTGCTGAAAATATTATTTTATCACCATAGCGACGCGCAGATAAAAAAGCCTGCCATCCGCAGCATGCGGACAGCAGGCCTTTTTAAGTACTTTAAAAGCTTGGGTTTAAAATTTAGTGGAGCTATTTCCACATACAAGCCTATTACAGCTCGATTTTTTGCACACCCGCAATAGCTTCCTTAGCTTCGGCAATGATGCGCTCCATAACGTCCTTGCAGGGCAGGATGTCGTTCAAAACGTTCAGGCTCTGGCCGCACATTACGGTACCGTTAACGGTGTCGCCCTCCATAATGCCCATACGGTTGGTGCCTGCGCCCATAGCCATCAGCTCCTCCTTGGGAGCGCCGGCGATTTCCTTAGCGGTGTAAGCTTCGGTAAAGGCGTTAGCCAGGCAGCGCACGCCCATGTTACGGCTGTAGCCGGTGGTTACGCTGTCGGTATCGGTAGCTTTAACGATAGCCTCCTTAGCTGCAGCGTGTGCCGGACATTCGGTGGTCAAAAGGAAGCGGCTGCCCATCTGCACGCCTGCGGCGCCCATCAAAAGGGCGGCTGCCAGGGCACGGCCGTCGCTGATGCCGCCTGCAACCAGCACAGGCACGCTCTTAACCTGCGGCAGCACGTTTTCCATCAGCGCCATGGTGGTCTGCTTGCCGATGTGGCCGCCTGCCTCCATGCCCTCGATAACCATAGCGTCAGCGCCAGCTGCTTCGATGCGTTTAGCCAGCTTTACGCTGGGAACAACAGGGATAACCTTGATGTCTGCTGCATGGAAGGTGGGAATGTGCGGCACGGGGTTGCCTGCGCCCAGGGTAACGAAGGCTACCTTTTCCTCGCACAGCATGGCAATGATATCTGCAATATTGGGAGCCATCAGCATAACGTTTACGCCAAAGGGCTTATCTGTCAGGGATTTTGCCTTACGCACCTCGCCGCGGGTCCATTCCACGGTGCGGCCGCCGCTGCCGATGATGCCTGCACCGCCGGCGTTGGAAACTGCTGCGGCAAGGTTGGCGTCACTGGTCCAGGCCATACCACCCTGGATAACGGGATATTTAATACCTAAGAGTTCAGTAAGCTTTGTTTTCATAAAAATCTACCTCCCTTGAATTATACACGAATATTATATAATACTATCCATGGTTTAATCGTGAACTTTTTTCAAACTATACACTATTTGTAAACTTTGTAACTATGCAATCTGTATAAAAGAAAAACTTACACTTAATTGTGGTTTTTTGTCCATAAAATTTGACAGTCAAGCATAAAAATTGTAAAATTTTAAGAGTACCTAAAATAGCAGCTCTTACAAAAAAGGCCTGTGCGGTACGCCTGTGACAGGGCAGCTTTTGCCTTAGCATCACAAACAAATTTGTAATATTTATTAAGGGAAAGAGGTCAAGACAAACTATGCGCAGTACACAAGTAAAGAAGGGTTCTACCCGCGCAGCTCACCGCTCTTTGTTTTACGCGATGGGTTATACTGAAGAAGAATTAAAAAAACCGTTAATCGGCATCTGCTGTGCCGCTAACGAAATCATCCCCGGCCACATGCACCTGGACACCATCGCCCAGGCTGCCAAGTATGGCGTCCTGGAGGCAGGCGGCACTCCTATCGAGTTCCCCGCTATCGGCATCTGCGACGGCATCGCTATGGGCCACGATGGCATGAAATATCCGCTGGCAAGCCGCGAGCTGGTTGCCGACAGCATTGAAGCTGTTGCCAACGGCCACGCCTTTGACGGCCTGATTTTGATTCCCAACTGTGATAAAATCGTTCCCGGTATGCTGATGGCGGCTGCCCGTTTGAACATCCCCACCGTTGTTGTCAGCGGCGGCCCGATGCTCCCCGGTCGTTACCATGGCAAGGATATCAGCGTATCCACCGTATTTGAAGCTGCAGGCCGCTTTGAATCCGGCCAGATTGATAAAGAAGAGCTGAGCGAGATCGAGCATTGCGCTTGCCCCGGCTGCGGCAGCTGCTCCGGTCTGTTCACCGCCAACACCATGAACTGCCTCACCGAGGTTCTGGGCATGGGCCTGCCCGGCAACGGCACCATCCCTGCTGCCTACAACGGCAAACGCATTGCCCTGGCTAAGCATGCAGGCATGGCTGTTATGCGCCTGATCGAAGAAAACGTTCTGCCGCGTGACATTATGACGCTCAACGCCTTCAAGAACGCTATCACCGTCGACATGGCAATCGGCGGCAGCTCCAACACCGCGCTGCATCTGCCTGCTATCGCCCACGAGGCCGGCATTGATCTGCCGCTGGAGCTGTTTGACAAGATCTCCAAAAAGACCCCGTACCTCACCAAGATGAGCCCAGGCGGTAGCCACCATATCATCGATTTGAACGAGGCAGGCGGTATCCCTGCAGTTATGCACGAGCTGGATCGCTTAAAGCTCATCAAAAAGAGCTGCATAACCGTCAGCGGCAAAACTGTCGGCCAAATCATCAAAAATGCTGAAATCCTGCGTCCTGAGGTTATCCACAGCGTAGAGAACCCGTACAACAAGACCGGCGGTATCGCTGTTCTCAAGGGCAACATCGCTCCTGAATGCAGCGTTGTTAAGGAAAGTGCTGTTGATCCTTCCATGAAGGTGTTCAGCGGTCCGGCCAAAGTTTACAACTCCGAGGACGAAGCCATTGCAGCTATCTGCGCTAAGCAGGTTGTCAGCGGCGACGTTGTCGTTATCCGCTACGAAGGCCCCAAGGGCGGCCCCGGCATGCGCGAAATGCTCAACCCCACCTCCGTACTGGCAGGCATGGGTCATGATAAGGACGTTGCCCTGCTCACCGACGGCCGCTTCAGCGGTGCTACCCGTGGTGCCTGCATCGGCCACATTTCCCCCGAAGCCCGCGAGGGTGGCAACATCGCCCTGGTACAGGACGGCGATATCATCGAAATCGATATTCCGAATCGTACCCTCAACGTTAAGCTTAGCGACGAAGAACTGGCCGAGCGCCGCAAAAACTGGGTTTGCCCGCCGCCTAAGGTTACCAGCGGTTACCTGGCACGCTATGCAGCCCTGGTTACCTCTGCTGCTACCGGTGCAGTGCTCAAGGTTCCCGGACAGGACTAAGCTCCAGTTAAAATAGCATAAAAAATTCGGCCCCTGCCTGCCTTGCTAGATAGCAAGGTGAGCAGGGGCTTTTGTGTGGAAAGGATTATGTGATTGCTGTTTTTCTTTTGGTGTTGCCGCCCTGCCTTGGCAGGACGGCGATATATGAGAGAAAGAAGTGAAAGCGTAAAATTTATCGTGGTATTGGTTTTTAGCGTTCGTCTCTCTGTTCCAGTTCTTCCGGACGGGCCATACGTTTGGCCAATTTGGAAACATGAGCGACACCGGCTGCAGCCTTCGCTGCGGTTACGGTCTGCTTCTCCACTACTGTCGAAGCGGTGTTGAAGATGTAGC
>CAVAHH010000183.1:0-4222 GCA_963588395.1 bacterium | reverse complement strand
TACTATGCTTAATGTTTGAGGCAGGAGCTGCTCCTGCTATTGAAAGGGGTATTTTTATGCGAGGGAAATATTGGCTGGTGCTTTTTGCTATTGCAGCTATTTTGCTGTTCGCGGGCAATGGCAGCCTGCTGGTTACAGATAGTGTGGAATCTAATTATGCCTTAACGGCGAAGGAAATGGTTTTGAGCGGAGACTGGCTGTCACCGCAGATTTATGGTCATTATTGGTATGATAAGCCGATATTTTTTTATTGGCTGACGGCACTGGCCTTTAAGCTTTTCGGCTTCGGCGAATTTGCCGCCCGCTTTTTCCCTGCGGTGTTCGGCCTGGGCGGACTGGCGCTGCTGGCCTGGGGCGCGCACAAGCTGTATGACGGTCGTACTGCTTGGTGCAGTGCTTTGGTGCTTATGAGCAGCGTGGAGTTTTTCCTCATTAGCAAATCCATCATTACAGATGCGGTGCTGTTTTTCTTCTTTAGTGCCACGCTGCTTTTTTTTTACCTGGGTTATCGCGACGGTAGGGCGCGTTATTGGTATTTTATGTATGCGGCAGCAGGCTTTGCCGTGCTGACCAAGGGGCCTATAGGCGTGCTTTTGCCGGGACTTATTATCACACTCTTTTTGCTGTGGCAGCGTGAATGGCGCGTTTTGAGCCGTATGCATTTATTCAGCGGCACGCTGCTGTGTGCTGCCGTGGCAGTGCCCTGGTATGCTGCGATGTACGCCATTCACGGCAGTGAATTTATTAACACCTTTTTTGGCACGCACAATCTTTTGCGCGCCACTGTTTCCGAGCATCCGCGTGATGATGTGTTTTACTATTACACGCTGGTGAACTTCCTGGCCCTGTTCCCGTGGAGCGGACTCATTCCCTGGGCCTTGTGGCGCTGGTGGCGGCAGGGACGCAGGCCGCTTACACAGGAGCAACGCTTTTTGCTGCTGTGGGCGATGGTTGTCTTTGGCTTTTTTCAGTGCATGGCGACCAAGTACATCACTTATACCTATCCGCTGCTCTTTCCTGCCAGCCTGCTTTTAGGCAATCTGATAGCCAAAAACGGAGAGCGCTGCTTTAACAGAAAATATTTATTCTTTGTAGGCAGTGGCTTTGGCATTTTGCTGGCAGCGGCCTGGTGGGCGACGGCGCAGGGGTTGGTAAATTCAGAAATGCTGTTTTTGCTGCCGCTGGCTTTAATCATCGGTGTGCTGGTGGATTATCTGGTGCGGTTGAATATGGGTGAGCGCGTTTACAGCGTGAGTCTGCTGGCTGTGATATTTTATATAGCGCTTATTTTTAGCGTGGCCGTGCCGCTGAGCGAGGAGCGTAGTGCCAAGGATTTGGGTGATATGCTGGCGAAGCAGGAGGTGACGGAGGTGGGCCTGTACGGCAAATATCCCACCTCAGCCGTCTTTTACAGCGGTAGCAAAATTGTCAAGCTTATGCATAGTGACGAGGTTGCAGGCTATGTACCCAAGGATTTTTCCTGGAGCAGCAAAAACGTTATGCCTTATGCGACGCTGGAAGCAAATCCTTATAGCTTTGTAGTGGTCACACCATCCAGCTATGGCAGATTTATTAAAGAACAAAGGCAGCCATGGCACATCGTTAAGGAGGATGCTGCCTGGATGCTGCTTAGGGCGGACAGTGTGATTCCCGGTTAAGATAAGCAAAAAGACTGGAATTGAGAAAATACTCACATTCCAGTCTTTTTTTGCGTGTAAGTTTAGTTTGACTCCAGCATCTTTAGGCGCCGTGCGCGAAGCTGTGCTCACTTGCCAGGTAGCAGGGTAGTGCTACAAGCTGTGCTGCTACAGAAATAACAACAAAGGCTGTAAGCGAATAGTCGTAGGTGGCACCCAGCGCCCAACTGCCCAAAAACCAGCTGAGACCAAAGAAAAATTCAAAGGCACCATAGCTGCTGGCGCGGTGCTCCTTGCTCGTCATGGTGGCAACCGCGGCCTTCATAATGGATTCCTGCGCGCCCATGCCCACGCCCCACAGGGCGATGCCAAGCATCACCATCTCAGGGGAGCTGCTGCCAAAGGCCAGCAGGGCGAAGAATGCGGATATAGCGGTAGAAATAACCAAAGCCCTGGTGCGGATTTTGTCGAACAGCCAGCCAAAGAAAAGGGCGCTTGCGGCATCCACCAGCATGGCGCCTGCGTATAGCAGCGGCAGCGTGCTTTCGGCAAACAGCTTGGTTTTGGCAAGGTGCATAGTCACCAGCGGAAAATCCACAAAGCCGAAGGCAAAGCAGCTGATGCCTGCAAGGTACAGGTAAAAGCTCTTTTTGCCGACAAAGCTGTCCTTGTCTTTTTCCTTAAGCTCGGGCTCAAAGGCTTCGGGATTAGGGAAACGGCTTTTGGCAAAGAATAAAAAGCCCATGGTGCAGATAGCAGGCAGCAGCAAAAAGGCAAAGGCGGTGTTGTAAACGCTGTACTCGTCGCCCTGCTTATAGAGCATCACCAAGTACAGCAGCAGCGGTCCGATAAACGCTCCCAGTTGGTCAAGGGCCTCCTGGATGGCAAAGCTTTTGCCAATGCCCTCCTGCGTGGCGGCAAAGGAAAGGATGGTGTTCTTGGCAGGCTTTTTGATGGCTTTGCCAATGCGCTCGATGACCAGCAGCACGCAGGCGGCAATCCAGCCGTCCCTGTGCACCAAAGCCAGCGCCGGTACGGCAAAGACATCCACTGCGTAGCCCAAAAGCATAAAGCCCCAATAGTTGTGGGTTTTGTCCACCAGACGCCCAAATAGATAGCGCAGACCATAGCCCAAAAGCTCGCCTACGCCGGAAATGAAGCCGATTGTTGAAGCGCTGGCTCCCAAAATCAAAAGATAAGCACCCTTGATGCTTGTCGCTGCCTCGTGCGTCATGTCGCTGAACAGGCTGACCACGCCCAAAAGGACGATAAACATCATTGCAGAATTCTTGTTGTGCATTGTAAAGCCTCCTCTATTCAATTATAAGATACAGAGTCAAGTATAGACAGCGTAGCTTAATTTTGGTTTAATTTTGCCTAGGCTATACGGTTTTTGTAACAAAGTTAATAAAGCAACGTGTATACCTGTATACATGCACAAAAGTCTAAAAAAAGCTTGCAATTATAGTTTGATGTGTTATAATAGCACACATAAGTAAATAACGAGTGGATGATGTATATGGGAGAAGGCAGTTATGCCTACCGAAGGAGCAAAACTCTCAGGTGCTTTCTAAGCAGGAACCGTATGCTGACACAACTCTGGAGAGTCCCTTAAATGGGCGCCGAAGGTGCAAAGATGTGCAGAGCGCATCCTTATCTCTCAGGCCAGTGGACAGAGCAAAGCTTATGTGAAGGCGTTTTGCCTATCATATGTCATTGACTTTTACCGGAGTGTATTATTTATACTCCGGTTTTTTATTTGCTTATAGCGTATTTTTGTGGGAAAAAAAGGGAGATGTTCAAAAATGTTGGAAACTTTAAACGCGATTGATTCGTTCGTCTGGGGTCCGCCGTTGTTGGTGCTTTTGGTGGGCACAGGCATTCTGCTGACTATCCGCCTGCAGCTTTTGCAGGTGTTTAAGCTGCCGCAGGCACTGCATTTGATCTTCAGTGCCAAGAATGACGGCAGTGGCGACGTTAACAGCTTTAAGGCTTTGTGTACAGCTCTTGCTGCTACCGTTGGTACCGGTAACATTGTTGGTGTTGCTACCGCTATCAAGGCCGGCGGCCCGGGCGCGCTGTTTTGGATGTGGATGGCTGCTTTCTTCGGCATGGCCACCAAATATGCCGAATGTCTGCTGGCTGTAAAGTTCCGTACCGTTGATGCCAACGGCAATATCAGCGGCGGTCCGATGTATTATATTGAAAATGGCATGGGCAAAAAATACAAACCGCTGGCAGTTTTGTTCGCTGCCTTCGGCGTACTGTGTGCTTACTTTGGTATCGGCACCTTCGCTCAGGTAAACTCCATTGTAGAAATTACCCAAATTTCTGCAGGTATCCCGGTTGTTTATACCGGTATTGCCTTGACCATCGTTGTTGCTGCTGTAACCATCGGCGGCCTCAAATCTATTGCAACTGTTGCCTCTAAGGTTGTTCCCGGCATGGCAGTGCTCTACTTCCTTACGACGGTTGGTATCCTGATTAGTTTTGCTGACCAGGTGCCTGCTGCTATTGCTACCGTTTTGCATGATGCCTTCACTCCGACTGCTGCTCAGGGCGGTTTTTTGGGAGCAAGCGTGATG
>CAVAHH010000182.1:0-4242 GCA_963588395.1 bacterium | reverse complement strand
CAGCATTGGTATACCTGCTGTGCCGCTTGGCTCGCCGTCGTCACTGGAACGCTGCGCCATCTCATCAACAATATAGGCGGAGCAATTGTGCGTTGCATCCCAAAATTCTTTTTTTATACTTTTGATAAATTCCTGCGCCTCAGCCTCGCTGTGCACCTTTTGTAGCGAGCAGATAAAGCGTGATTTTTCTATTACTATTTCCTTACGGAAATTACGGCAAATTGTGTACATTATCTCACCACCAGCTTTAAGTTTCTATATTATTATAACACACGTCTGCATTTTTATAGCAAGCACTTATGTACATAGCTTTTGCAAACGCTGTGTAATATTATTACACTTTACTGTCATCAGTAATAAATTTTACTTTTTTTTCACTTTTGACTTTATTTTTTGCGACAGTTTTGCTATAATAGTGGGCGTTTACAGACAAAGGAGAAAGCGTTGACTATTCTCCAATTATTATTTTTTATTTTAAGGGAAAGAGGTAAAATTTAACATGAAACAGATTTGTGCTTTAATCGGCAAATTCTTTGGCATCATCGCCATCGTTTTTCTGATTCTCGGCATGACGATGCCGCAGAATTTCTTATGGGTACTTGGTAAGGTTGGCGGCATCAGCGTGCTCAGCTGCCTGCTTGGCGTTGTAATGTTCGGCATGGGCACCACGCTTAACCTCAAGGACTTCGCCTTGGTTTTAAAGCGTCCTGTTGATATTCTTATCGGTGTTTGCGCCCAATACTTCATCATGCCGTTTTTGGCCCTTGCTTTGTCCACAATTTTTAACCTGGATCCTGCTTTGACCA
The DNA here is from genome assembly GCA_963588395.1 of bacterium. Classification (GTDB taxonomy): domain Bacteria; phylum Bacillota; class Negativicutes; order Acidaminococcales; family Acidaminococcaceae; genus Phascolarctobacterium_A. The sequence goes on along the minus strand of CAVAHH010000182.1, from coordinate 3,436 downwards.
CCGGCGTTGTGCTTGTTGGTACCTGCCCTGGCGGCACTTCCTCCAACGTTATCACCTTCATGAGTAAGGGTGACGTTGCACTTTCCGTAACCATGACCAGTATTTCCACTGTTCTTTCACCAATTCTGACTCCGTTCATCACCTACCTCATCATCGGTGAAAAGATTGCTTTCGATCCTGTAGGCATGTTCTGGAGCATCGTACAAATCGTTATCCTGCCTATCTGCCTGGGTTTAGCTGTTAAATCCTTCCTGCCCAAGCTGGCAGCTGTTGCAACCGACTATCTGCCGGCTGTATCCTCCATCGCTATTTCCTTAATCATCGCCGGCGTTATCGGTGCAAGCCGCGATTTGATTCTGAAGGCTCCTGGCCTGATCCTTTTGGTAGTCATCCTGCACAACTGCTGTGGCTACGCTTTGGGCTTTGCTATCGCCCGCTTCACCGGCCTGTCCTGGAAGAAGGCTGTTGCACTTTCCATCGAGGTTGGTATGCAAAACTCAGGCCTTGCTACCGGTCTTGCCAAGGCTCACTTTGCCGCACTGCCTGCCGCCACCGTTCCCGGTGCAGTATTCTCCGCATGGCACAACATTTCCGGTGCTTTGCTGGCGTGGGTTTACCAAAACTACCTGAACCCCAAATTCGATCCTGACTACGGCAAGGACGGAGAAGTAACTGAAGAAGCAGCTAAAGCTTAAAACTAAATAAGTTGAATCAGCTCCCCCTGAGACGATATGCTCCGGGGGAGCTTTTGTGTTATAATAAAGTTACTAAAAAATCTATGGAATAGGATATACATATGGACGATAAAAAACAAAAGCTCAATACCTACCGCTCGCTTAGCGATATGCATAAATTCCGTCTGCGACTGTTTGCCGAGGGCATTTTAACAGGAATTTTCGCAGGTCTGGTTATCTGCTGCTTTCGCTATGCTTTAGTAGAGGCAGAATATTTGCGTGGTGCGCTTTATAACCGCCTTTGGGTGAGTGACACCCTTGTTAATGCCTGCTGGTTCGCTGTGCTCATCGCTATCGCCTGCATTCTTTACAAGCTCAACTCCCTGGAGCCTATGGCCGCAGGCAGCGGCATTCCTCAGGTCAAGGGAACTATTCTCGGACTGATGAAGATGCGCTGGCTGCACGTGCTATGGGTAAAGCTTGTAGCGGGCACCCTTGGCATCGGTGCAGGCCTGTCACTAGGACGCGAAGGCCCTTCCATCCAGCTTGGTGCTGTAGCAGCACAGGGCATCAGCCGCCTGTTTGGCCGCACACGTATGGAAGAACGCTACCTTTTGACCAGCGGCGCCAGCGCAGGCTTAGCTGCCGCCTTTAACGCACCGCTTGCCGGTGTCATCTTCGCACTCGAAGAGCTACACCGCAACTTTTCTATCATGGTACTGCTGCCTTCTATGGCCGCTGCCTTCACTGCTACCATCATCTCACGTGCCATCTTTGGCCGTGCCACAATTTTTGATATTCCTGATTTACAGCTGCTGCCTATAAGCTATTACGGCATCGTCGTTATTGTTGCTCTTATCAGCGGCCTTGCAGGGGTTATATTTAACCTAGGGCTTTTAAACATTGGCCGCTTTTACAGCTTGCCCTGCTTTAAGCACCCTGTACATAAAATTGCCTTTGCTCTTATCTGCGCCGGCGTTTTGGGCTACTTTTTACCCGAGGTCTTAGGCGGCGGCAACCATCTTATCAACCATCTGGCTAAGGCGCCTGTGAGCCTGCAAATCCTGCTTATCTTCTTTGTTGGCAAGCTGCTTTTTACGCTCATAAGCTACGGCTGCGGCGTCCCTGGCGGCTTCTTTTTACCCATGCTCGTCCTCGGCGCGCTCTGCGGCAGCATCTGCGCCCAGGTGCTCATCCTGCTTGGGTGCATTGAGCCTATTTATGCTACCAACATCATGGTTGTCGCTATGGCGGCACTGTTTTCTTCCTCTGTACGCTCACCTATCACCGGTACGGTGCTGATTATGGAAATGACTGCCAGCTACCAGCAGCTTTTATCGCTGGCCATTGCAGCTATGGTGGCCTTCGTTATTGCTGAGCTGTGCCACAGCAAACCTATTTACGAGGAGCTGATGCAGCGCATGCTACGCAAGGACCAGCCTGCACCTACGGTTCTAGAGCAGCGCAACGTAGTAGAGCTGGCAGTATGCAGCGGCTCCGCTGTCTGCGGCAGGCTCATCCGCGACATTCATTGGCCCGATAACACTCTGCTTGTAGATGTCAAGCGTGGTGAACAACAGCTCATCCCTGCCGGTAATACGCGTCTTTTAAGTGGTGATTTCATCTATGTTCTGACCGAAAACGAGCACGTAGAGGAGCTTGTAAAAATGGTAGGAGCTGAATAAGACTAAAAAATGTAAAGGCTGCGATTAAACATCTACAAAGATTTTTAACCGCAGCCTTTTTGCTCACATTATATTCCCAGCATTACATCAATAATTTGTTTATCAGTTTCTACCATGCCTTGGCTGGCAATTTTACCCACAGCCGCAATGGTTTCATCCGCAGTATCCTGCACAATACCATCACCGCCGGCAAAGTTACGCTCAGCTAATGCCATATCAAAGCCCAGCAAACCGCCCTCTACCGCCATAGCGATTTTGGCTGCACAGGAAGATTTGGCACCATCGCAAATAATACCGCTGTTAATCGCCAAAGCATTTTCAACCGCATGCTCAATCTGCGCATCCGTACAATCATGCAAAAAGGCAATGCCCGCACCGCTACCACAGCCTGCGCTCACAGCACCGCAATATGCAGAAAGCTTACCAATACCTTGCTTCAGATAAATTGTCACTAAATCACTCAAAAGCACCGCGCGCAGCATTTTTTCTTCGTCTACAGCCAGTGCCTGTGCGTAAATGACTACAGGAACACTTGCTGTAATACCCTGGTTGCCACTACCTGACGTGATAACTACAGGCAGCTCACAGCCGTTCATGCGGGCGTCACTGCCTGCAGCCGCACTGGCACGTGCGCGCGTACGCAGGCTGTCAGGATCACGGTGCAGTAAAATCTTGCCAATGCCGGCACCATAATCATGTGTCAAGCCTTCCTTAGAGATCGCCATATTATAGGCAATCTGGCGCTGCAAAAGTGACTTTACCGCCTCTAGCGGCATGTTGCGTGCAGCCTCCAGCACTTCTTCTATATGCCACAGGCTCTTGGCCTCTTCCTCTGCCGGGACGATAGGCTTTTCTAAAATAGTCACGCCGTTTTTCTTAATGCAGGTAACGTTGGTATGATCCGTGCGGATAGTCACCTCGGCATTTTTATCACCTGCTGCTAAAAAGATGCGGATGTAAAAAATATCCGGCTCCTCGGAAACATGGATTTTTATTTTGCCTGATTCCGCTAGTTTCTTCAGCTCTATCTTTTCTGATTCCGTGATATATGCCAGCACCTCCAGCTGACGCTCAGGA
>CAVAHH010000181.1:0-4254 GCA_963588395.1 bacterium | reverse complement strand
GCATCGATGTGTCTGGCTTTGTTTACAGGCTGCGGCGGTGAAAAGAAGCAGGAGGTTGTCAAGATCGGCTTTTTGGCACCCTTGACCGGTGGTAACTCCGCTATCGGTATCGGCATGAAGAACTCTGCACAGCTGGCTGTGGATCAGGTCAACAAATCCGGCAAGTATCCCTACAAATTTGAGCTGGTGGTAGCAGATGACGCCGGCGATCCTTCTACCGCAGTGGCTGCAGCTAATAAGCTGATCGCTGATAAGGGCGTTGTCGCTGTCGCAGGTCACTTCAATAGCGGCTGCGGCCTGGCAACCACCCCGGTATTCCATAAGGCCGGTATGCCGATGGTTGTCACCGGTGCTATCCATCCGGATATTACAGCCAAGGGCTTTAAGGAAATCACCCGCGTTATTACCGCTGCTGATATCCAGAACAAATACGCCGGCGAGCTGGCTGCCAAGGAGTGGGGTGTAAAAACTATTGCTCTGATTAATGACCGCACTGACTACGGCAAAACAAATGCTGACCAATTTGGTAAGGCAGCTGAAGCAAATGGTGCTAAGGTTATTTCTGTAGATGGTATTACCGTCGGCCAACAGGATTTCTCGGCTCTGCTGACTAAAATTAAAGCTTCTAACCCCGACTGCATTTACTTTGGCGGCGTTGCTACCGAGGCTGGTCTTCTGAAACGTCAGATGGCATCCTTGAATATGGATTGCCTCTTCCTGAGCGATTCCGGTATTATCTCCGAAACCTTTAATAAAATTGCCGGCGGCGATGCTAACGGCATGATTGCCTTCAATATCGGCAAACCGCTGGAGGATCTGCCTGGCGGTAAAAAGTTCCTGGATGATTATGCTGCTGCAAAATTTGCCGAGCCTGCCGAAAATATCGGCCAGTTCGCTTATGACAGCGTAGGCATCATTATGCAGGCTGTGGGTGAAAGCAAGGCTACCGACCGCGCTAAGCTGATTGACGCTATCCGCAAGATTAAGTTTGATGGCGTTCTGGGCACCACGACCTTTGATGAACAGGGCCAAACCCAAAATACTCTGATCACTACCTACATTTCGGATAACGGTAAATGGGTACCCCTGGAAAAGGCTACCTTGACTGTTAAGGATAAAAAAGTAGCTGCTAAATAATTTAAGTACTTTTACTGGCGGACAGGTTCGCACAAGGACGCTGCTCCGCCAATATTAATTAGCAAAACTAGCCGGGGCGGATTGAGCCTTGGCGGAATTAAGGGAGAGTAAGGCTATGTTAGATTTAATCATTCAGCAATTCTTTAACGCCTTGGGACTGGGCGTTATGTATGCGTTGATTGCTGTTGGCTTCACCTTATTTTTTGGTGTAATAGAGGTTATCAACTTTGCCCATGGCGAGGTTTTTATGCTGGGTGCGTTTGCAGCTATGATTGCCGGCGGCGTGCTGACCAGCTGCGGCATTACCCAGGGCAGCCTGCTGTTTTTGCTGGCAGTGCTGGTGGTGGTGCTGATTGTGGGCGCTGTTTTTGGCGCTGCACTGGAAAAGCTTATTGTGCGTCCTATGCGTAACGCTCCGGCGATTATGACGCTTTTGATTACAGTTGGCGCTTCCATCATTGTACGTGAAGCAGTTATGCTGTTTGTGCCTAACGGACGTAACCCGCAGCCGTTCCCCGATCTTTTGCAGATGGAAAGCCTGCATTTGGGCGGCGCGCTGGTAAAGCCCGAAACGCTTTTGTGTATTGTAACATCCGCTGTTTTAATCAGCGGTATGTATCATCTTATTGAAAAAACCACCTTCGGCCGTTACATCCGTGCTACTGCCCAGGACAGAGAGGCAGCCATGATGATGGGTGTAAATGTTAAGAGGGTGTTCATTATTACCTTGGTGCTGGGCTCTATGCTTGGTGCTGTTGCCGGCCTCATGAACGGCATGAGCTACGCTGTTATTAAGTTCAACATGGGCTTTGCCGCAGGCATCAAGGGCTTTGCTGCAGCCGTTGTCGGCGGCCTGGGCAATATCTATGGTGCCATTGTCGGTGGTCTGCTTCTGGGCTTTTTGGAAATTTCGGTTGTCAGTCTGCTGCCCGGTGGCTCCACCTATCAGGATTTGATTAGCTTTATGATTGTAATTTTGTGTCTGGTTTTCCGTCCTACCGGACTTTTTGGCGAAAAGACCTACGAAAAGGTTTAGGAGGAAGAGCAGATGAAAAGTATTATTTTAACAGAACTGGTTTTGTATATTTTGTTTATTGCCTTCGTCATGCTGGAGGATCCGCTCGTCGTGACGGCCTATATTGTTGCCGTGATTGCTGCTGTTTTCGCTATCCGCAAAAAATATGCTGATAAGCTCAAGGCTTTAGGCGAGCACATGAAGGAGAACATTGCCAAGGTTGGACTGGTGGCAGTTTTGCTTTCGCTCACCTTTCCGTTCGTCATTGGCGGCGACCCTTATTGGCTGCAGATTATCAACTTTGCTATGCTTAACGCAGTTATGGCGCTGGGACTTAACTTTATGACCGGCCGTGCCGGCCTTATCTGCCTGGGCTATGCTGCCTTTGAGGCTATTGGTGCCTATACTGTTGGTATTATGTGCCTGAAGCACGGCATCAGCTTTTGGCTGGCCTTCCCCTTAGGTGGTGTGCTGGCGTGCATCTTTGGTGTAATTTTGGGCCTGCCTGCCCTGCGCGTTAAGGGTCACTACCTGGGACTTGTCACCATCGCCTTTGGTTTGGTGGTGCAGGAAATCATCCTCAACGCCGAAAGCATCACCGGCGGCACCAATGGCTTGATTGACATCCCGTCACCCAAAATCTTCGGCTTGGATTTGGGTAGCAGCCTGGATTTAGGCTTCACCTCGATGAGCTACCTGGCTAATTTCTATTACCTGTCGCTTTTGCTTTTGGTAGTATCTACCGTTATTGTGTATAAGTTCAGCAATTCCTTCTTCGGCCTGCTTTTGACCGCCATGCGCGAGGACGAGCTAGCTGCGCAGTGCTACGGCATTAACCTGACGGATTACAAGCTGTACGCCTTTGGCATCGGTGCCTTCTTTGGCGGCCTGGCAGGTGGTATTTATGCCGGCATGATTAACTTCATCGCTCCCGAAAACTTTGGCTACGGCCTCTCGATCATCATCATCAGTATGATTATCTTAGGCGGTTTGGATTCTATCCCCGGCGCTATTGTGGGCGCACTGTTTTTGACCGTTTTCCCCGAAAAGTTCAGAGCCTTTGAGGATTACCGCATTATGTTTTACGGCTTCATTATCGTTTTCTGCCTGTTGTTTATGCGCGAGGGCGTGCTGCCGTTTAAAAAACGCATCTTTAAGGCTTTGCAAAAGGAGGACGCACAATGAACAGCTTGCTGGAAGTAAAAAATTTAACGATAAAGTTTGGCGGTGTCACTGCTGTCAATAATGTCAGCTTTAAGCTGGACGAAGGACAAACCTTGGGTGTTATCGGCCCTAATGGTAGCGGCAAGACCACGCTGTTTAACCTTTTGAGCGGCATTTATAAGCCGACCAGTGGCGGCATTGCCTTAGATGGCAAGCAGATTGGCGGCTTGCGCTCAGACGATGTTTTTGGCAGGGGTATTTCGCGTACCTTCCAAAACGGCCGCTTGTTCTGGAATATGAGCGTCGTAGAAAACATTATGGTTGGCTTTAAGGAGGTGCGTGAAACCTCGCCCTGGACGGCGCTGGTACCGGGCAAGGCAGGCAGACAGATTGCAGTGGATGCTGTGGCACGCGCAATGAAGCTGATGAAAATTTTTGGCACGCTGCTGACGAGCCAGGCTGATAAGCTGGCCAAGGATCTGCCCTATGCGGACCGCCGTCGTCTGGAAATCTGCCGTGCGCTGGCCTCTAACCCCAAGGTTATTTTGTTGGATGAGCCTTCGGCAGGCATGGACAGCATGGAAACCGAAAAGCTGATGTACGACCTGCTGAAGGTAAAAAAGGCGATGCCGCAGCTGACGATCATCGTCGTAGAGCATGATATGGGCTTTATCAAGGGCCTGGTGGATAAGGTTATGGTGCTCAACTATGGCGAAAACATTGCCTTTGGCAGCTTTGACGAGGTTGCAGGCAATGAAAAGGTAATTAAAGCATATTTGGGACAGGAGGATGAGCAATAATGTTATTTTTAGAGGATGTATCCACCTTTTATGGCAATGTGCCTGTCCTGAAAAATGTAAATATCCATGTACCCAAGGGACAGATAACCTGCCTGCTGGGCAGCAACGGCGCAGGCAAGACGACGACGATTAATACGA
>CAVAHH010000180.1:0-4255 GCA_963588395.1 bacterium | reverse complement strand
CTCTTTAGCTCCTCCCTCCAAAGCGTGTACCAGCTTCTTAAAATAATTGCCACGCTCAGGATAATTTTTGAACATATCATAAGACGAGCACGCCGGCGACAGCAGTACCACCTGCGGCTTATGCGCCATGGCATGAGCCTTTTTCACCGCCTGCTCAAAGCTATCTGCCAAAACAATGTTCTGCACGCCACAGGCCACGGCTGCTTTATTAAAGCGCTCCTTAGCCTCGCCCAGTAAAATCAGCGCATCGGTTTTTTCCTTTACCAGCTGCATCATCGGCTCGAGTGGCGTCAGCTTATCGTGTCCGCCTGCCAGCAAAATGATGTGCCCGTCAGCAAAGGCTTCCAATGCTTTAATAGTAGAATCAGTATTAGTTGCCTTGGAATCATTATAATAAGGCACTCCATCTATAGTTGTAACGTATTCAATGCGATGCTCTATGCTACGGAAATTGCGCAGGACATCTGCCATATCACTAATACTTACACCAGCAAAGTAGCCACAGGCAATGGCTGCCAAAATATTTTCTTCGTTATGACCACCAAACAAATGCAGCTCGCTGATATTGCACACAACCCGCCTGTCTCCCTGCCAGCTGATGATAAAATTGCCATCCTGCATATAAATGCCCTGCTCCAACTGCTTGCTACGGCTGAAGTAGCACAGCTGCCCCTTGGTCTGTGCTCCCCAGGTGCGCACCAGCGTATCATCGTAGTTCAGTACCGTTATTTGTGCAGACGTTTGCTGACGGAAAATGTTCTTCTTTGCCTCACCATATGCTTCCATCGTATGATGACGCTCCATGTGATCCGGTGTAAGGTTCAGTACCACAGCAATATCTGGGCAGAACGTATTTACACGCTCCAGTTGAAAGCTCGAAAGCTCGGCTGCCAGCCAGGCATCCTTTGGCAGATGCTCCACCTCTTTAGAAAGTGCCAAACCTATGTTACCACCCACGGCCGAAGGCACAGGCAGACGCTTAAGCATTTCTCCCACAATCGTCGTTGTCGTCGTTTTACCGTTGGTGCCGGTGATAGCGGCAATATGGCCGCCATAAAGACGGTAGCCCAGCTCCACCTCGCTAATTACCTCCAACCCCTGCGCCAGCGCCAGCTGCACGTTAGCACTATCACAGGCAATACCGGGGGACAGTACCAACAGCTTTGCTTTGCCCAAAAGCTCTTTATAGGCCGCTTCGCCAACAGCCAAGGCACCGCCATTCGCTTTCAAAGCCTGCTGCAGCCCGCTAGGAATTTCACAGGGATTATCGTTATACAAATACACCTGCTGATCCCTATCTGCCAGTACCTGCGCCGCACCGCGACCGCTGACGCCTGCACCATATACAATCACTACTTTATTATCAGCCATTACAAAAACACCTTCTATATAAGTACGCAAATTACATAATCGAGCTCAGCCAAAGTGCCAAACCAGCAAACGACAGCAGACAGCTTACAGCCGTAAATACGCGTACAACCTTTACCTCGTTCCAGCCGCCAAGCTCAAAATGATGGTGTAGCGGCGCCATGCGGAAGATGCGCTTGCCGCCCGTAAAACGGAAGTAGGTCACCTGAATAATTACCGAAAGCGCTTCGGCAACATAAACACCACCGATGATCACTAAAAGCAGCTCGGTGCGCGTCAAAAGTGCCAACGCTGCAACAGCACCGCCCAATGCCAATGACCCTGTATCACCCATAAAAACCTTGGCAGGATGACGGTTGAAGAGCAAAAACCCCAGGCAGACACCTGTAAGTCCCAGTGCAAAGCCGCTCACATCCAACATTCCCTGCATATAGGCAATAAAAGCAAACACCATTGTTACCGGTAGGCTGACAAACGAAACCAGTCCGTCCAAGCCGTCAGTCAGGTTCACAGCGTTAGTGGTGCCAACCAAAAGCAGAAAAGCCAAAACATAATAGACCCAGCCCAAATTAATAACTGTGTTCACACCAGGAATCCACAGCTCGGTGTTTTGGATATGGGTTTCGGCAAAATAAACATAAGCACCTGCAAGAATAAATTGCAGCAAAAACTTCTGCTTCGCTGTTAAGCCAAGGTTACGCTTCATCACAACCTTAATGTAATCATCAATAAAGCCAATCACAGCGTGTCCCAATGTCAGCACCAGTGCGATAACGATATGCGGCGTAAACCTGCCCCAAAACAGCGCTATCACTAAGGCCGCCAGCATCATCAGTCCACCCATGGTAGGAGTACCGCTTTTAGCCATATGGCTTGCAGGCCCGCACTCGCGGATGGATTGACCAAATTTCAGTCTATGCAAAAAGGGAATCAGCACAGGGCCGATTAGTGCGCATACAATAAACGCGGTCACAGGAATTCCGATTAATTTTAACATTGATTGAATCTCTCTCCCTATTTTTTTATTGTCAGTACTCTAAGAGTCTTCGAGCAAAAAGCTAACGCTCCCGATAACTTCTTATTTAAAGAGCTCCAGCATCTTATCCACCTGCATCGAATGGCTGCCCTTGAGCAGGATGATATCGCCTGCAGATGCCATCAGGCGCAGCGTGTCTGCTGCCTCCTGGCGGTCGTCACAATGAAAGCCCTTGCCGCCAAGCTTCGCCACCTCATCGGTGATATAAGCTGCATCGTGCCCATAGGTAAGCACAAAATCCGTGCCGTATTCAACAGCCCACCTGCCAACGCGGCGATGTGCCTCTTCGCTGATCGCGCCCAGCTCCAGCATATCTGCCAGCACCGCGATAGTACGTGCATGCCCACGTGCAGCCTTTTTAGCTTCCTCCAAGGTTTTGAGTGCTGCCTCCATCGAAGCAGGACTGGCGTTATAGGCATCGTTGATAAAGGTAATGTCGCCAATATAGATAATTTCCTGGCGGCTACCGGTAAGGCGTGCCGTTGCCAGGGCGCGGACGCTGTCCTCCATGGGAACGCCATAGCAGGCAGCACCGGCGATAGCACTCAGCGCGTTATACACATTGTGCTCACCAATCAGCTGCAGGCGTACGCGAACCGTCTTGCCTGTTGCCCTTTCGGTGCAGGTAAAGGTCGTGCCTGCGCCCGAGGTAACTATATCACTGCCACGGTAATCGCACTGCTCTCCAAGGCCGAAGTACACAACCTTGGCTTTGGTTTTAGCTGCGGCCTTCAGCACATATTCATTATCACCATTAAGCACGGCAAAGCCATCAGCAGGCAGATCAACGACAATTTCGCTCTTGGCCTTGCCAATATTTTCCATGCTGCCCAAAAGCTCCATGTGGGTTTCGCCGACGTTGGTAATCAAGCCGCTGTCCGGCTCGGCAATGCGGCACAGCTCGGCAATCTGTCCCAGACCACGCATACCCATTTCCACAACTGCGATATCAGTATCAGGCTTAATCGACAAAAGCGTTTTAGGCAGACCGATTTCGTTGTTAAAATTTCCCTGGGTTTTGACAACATTGTACTTTGCACCCAGGCAGGCAGCCAGCAAATCCTTTGTAGAGGTTTTGCCGTTAGAGCCTGTGATCGCAAAAACCTTCAGTCTCTGCTGCTTAAGGCGGTAGGCATGTGCCAGCTGCTGATAAGCAAGCAGGGTATCCTGTACCATAAACACAGCCACACCGGCAGGCAGACCATCTACTGGATGCGATACCACAACACCTGCAGCGCCCAGCTCTACAGCCTTGGCACAATAATCATGTCCGTCAAAATTGCCGCCCTTTAAGGCAACAAACAGTTCTCCCGGCTTAACGGCACGCGAATCAGTCGTCACGCCTGTAAAATCAAAATCAGCGCGTACAGCTCCCGTAGCTGCCACAACTTCACTGGCCTTTAGCATTTTTTATCACTCCAGTATTCCATAACTACTTCTTTATCATCAAAGTGAATGGTTCTATCCTTCAAAATCTGGTAATTTTCGTGACCCTTACCGGCGATCAAGATCACGTCGTCTGCAGCCGCGTTGGCTAAAGCATAATTAATAGCCTCACGTCTGTCGCTCAAACGTGTAACGTGCTTAGCGGCAGGCACGTCCTGCAACGCGGTAAAGATTTCGTCAATAATCAGCTCGGGGTTTTCGGTGCGCGGATTGTCAGAGGTAACGACGATATTATCTGCCAGCTTCAGTGCCAAGGCACCCATAATCGGACGCTTTTTGTTGTCGCGGTCGCCACCACAGCCAAACACAACCCACAGTCTGCCGCGTGTAATGGAGCGCGCCGTGTTCAGCACGTTTTCCAGCCCATCAGGCGTATGGGCATAGTCTACAATAACAGTATAGGGC
>CAVAHH010000179.1:0-4272 GCA_963588395.1 bacterium | reverse complement strand
TTCAGATGCGGTTTAGTTCTTTCATATTTAGCTTTTGCCATTGTGAATTTCCTCCTTAAGGTTGTTTGTTAAAACCAGGCTTAGTTGGTGCCTTTGTTTTTAGCAATGATTGCTTCAGCAATGTTTCTAGGTACGTCTTCGTAATGGTCTACTTCCATGGAGTAGTTGCCACGACCCTGGGTCTTGCTGCGCAGGTCGGTTGCGTAACCGAACATTTCAGCCAGGGGAACGAACGCATTGATAACCTGTGCACCATTACGTGCTTCCATGCCTTCAATGCGGCCACGGCGGGAGTTAACGTCGCCGATTACGTCGCCCATGTATTCTTCAGGAACAGTGATTTCTACTTTCATGTAAGGCTCGAGGATAACCGGGTTAGCTTTTTCGGCACCAGCCTTGAAGCCCATAGAACCGGCAATCTTAAATGCCATTTCAGAAGAGTCGACTTCATGGTAAGAACCGTCGTAAACAGTTACTGCGATGTCAACCATCGGATAACCAGCAACTACGCCGTTCTCCATAGCTTCCTTAACACCGGCTTCGATAGGAGCGATGTATTCCTTAGGAATAGCGCCGCCAACGACTTTGTTTTCGAACAGGAAGCCTTCGCCAGGCTCACGCGGGGTGATTTCCAGCCAGCAATGACCATATTGGCCTTTACCACCGGACTGACGAACAAATTTACCTTCAGATTTAACAGCCTTGCGGATGGTTTCGCGGTAAGCAACCTGCGGGTTACCAACAGTGCAGCCTACTTTGAATTCGCGCAGCAGACGGTCGACGATGATGTCCAGGTGAAGCTCGCCCATACCGGAAATAATGGTTTGGGAGGTTTCAGGATCAGTGTGAACGCGGAAGGTAGGATCTTCTTCAGCCAGTTTTTGCAGGGCAATGCCCATCTTTTCCTGGTCTGCTTTAGTTTTAGGTTCAACTGCTACGGAAATTACCGGATCAGGGAATACCATGGATTCCAGGATAATTTCGTTCTTCTCGTCGCAGAGGGTGTCGCCGGTAGTGGTGTCCTTCAGGCCTACGGCAGCTGCGATATCACCGGAGTAAACCATTTCGATTTCTTCACGGTGGTTAGCATGCATTTGCAGGATACGGCCGATACGCTCGCGTTTGCCCTTAGTGGAGTTGTATACATAAGAGCCTGCGGTCAGGGTACCGGAGTATACACGGAAGAATGCCAGCTTACCAACAAACGGGTCAGTAGCAATTTTGAATGCCAGTGCAGCGAACGGAGCATCGTCACTGGACGGACGCTCATCAGCTTCACCGGTTTCAGGATTAACGCCTTTGATAGGCGGAATATCAGTCGGAGCAGGCATGAAGTCTACGATAGCATCCAGCAGGGGCTGAACGCCTTTGTTCTTGTAGGAAGAACCGCAGCATACCGGAGTCATTTTGCAAGCGATGGTTGCTTTACGGATGCCGGCTTTGATTTCTTCCACGGTCAGCTCTTCGCCTTCCAGGTATTTCATCATCAGCTCGTCATCGGCTTCAGCAACTGCTTCAACCAAAGCTGCACGGTATTCTTCTGCTTTTTCCTTCATGTCATCCGGAATTTCGATGAACTCTTCTTCTTTACCAAGAGCATCATCATAAACGATAGCCTGCATGTTGATCAAGTCAACCATGCCTGCGAAGGTGTCCTCGAAGCCGATAGGCAGCATGATAGGTACTGCGTTAGCGCCCAGACGGTCCTTCATCATTTGGACTACGTTATAGAAGTTAGCACCGGTAATATCCATCTTGTTTACATATGCCATACGCGGTACGTTGTATTTGTCAGCCTGACGCCATACGGTTTCGGACTGAGGCTCAACGCCGCCCTTAGCACAGAAAACTGCAACGGAACCATCAAGTACGCGCAGGGAACGTTCAACCTCTACAGTGAAGTCAACGTGGCCCGGAGTATCGATGATGTTGATGCGGTGCGTATCATATTGGCCTTTGGAGCCTTTCCACATTGCAGTAGTTGCAGCGGAAGTAATGGTGATACCACGCTCCTGCTCCTGAACCATCCAGTCCATGGTAGCAGCGCCTTCGTGAACTTCACCGATTTTATGGGTTTTACCGGTGTAGAACAGGATACGTTCGGTGGTAGTAGTTTTACCGGCATCGATGTGAGCCATGATACCGATATTTCTTGTACGCTCAAGCGGAATTAATCTGCCCACTTTTTCAAATCCTCCTCAACAAAACTGAGTCAGGCCATTACCAGCGGTAATGAGCAAATGCTTTATTTGCCTCTGCCATTTTGTGGGTATCTTCACGTTTTTTAACAGCTGCACCAGTGCCATTGGAAGCATCCATGATTTCACCAGCTACACGCTCGTACATGGTTCTTTCACCACGCAGACGGGAGTAGTTTACCAGCCAGCGGATACCCAGAGTGGTTTTGCGGTCAGCACGTACTTCTACCGGAACCTGGTAGTTAGCACCACCAACGCGGCGAGCACGAACCTCCAGCAGCGGCATTACGTTTTGCATAGCGGCATCGAACACTTCCAAAGGATCCTTGCCGGTTTTTGCACGAACCAGGTCAAATGCATCATATACAATACGCTCTGCTACGCCTTTTTTGCCGTCGAGCATAATTTTATTAATAAATCTAGTTAAAAGCTTAGAACCGTACACCGGATCCGGCAGTACGTCTCTTTTAGTTACAGGGCCTTTTCTCGGCATGTGTTTCCCTCCTTAGGATTAAATCATTCTTAATGTTTTCTTGAAATTATTTCTTTGCTTTAGCACGTTTCGCACCGTACTTGGAGCGGGACTGGTTGCGGTTAGCAACGCCTGCAGTATCAAGAGCACCACGAATGATATGGTAACGCACACCAGGAAGGTCCTTAACCCTTCCGCCTCTGATCAGAACAACACTGTGTTCCTGAAGATTATGGCCGATACCCGGGATGTAAGCAGTTACTTCGATGCCGTTGGTCAAACGTACACGAGCAACCTTACGAAGTGCAGAGTTAGGTTTCTTCGGGGTAGTGGTGTAAACACGAGTGCAGACGCCACGTTTTTGCGGGCATTCTTTCAATGCCGGAGCAGTAGATTTGCTTTTCAGAACCTCTCTGCCTTTGCGAACCAATTGGTTAATTGTAGGCATATCGGCACCTCCTTTCCAAACAATTAGATTTTAATGATTATAAAAACCCGGCCATTGCCAGGCCCTTATCAAGCTTTGAGCACCGCGGCAGCCGCTGCCCTGACGTTGATGTTGCACGCTCTGCCGATTTCCAGCATCGTCTCTGTGCAGTCAACGCTCACAGAGTTTTTCTCACAAAGCTCCTTGAGCTTGCCGGTAACACGTTCATCAGCATCACATGCGATATAAACGATTGAGACAGCTTGTCTTGCAACGGCTTTTTCTGTCTGCTTAACGCCTACAGTCCGCTCTGCAGCTTGCTTTAATGCTTCAAGCGCCATCCTGTTACCTCCTTCATCGAGCGCATAGCTCTCCTGCGATACTTGTATATTGTAACATCTCATACACATCATGTCAACACTTTTTGACATTTTTTTTGAAATTTTTAGGAGCCCTTTTGGCGCTATTAATGCGCATTTTTCTTTACACGTTACCAAGTGTTTCATGAAATGCCTATTCATATGTAAAGTACACTCCAAGAGTACTTTTACCGTAGGTCTCACCTGCGCGAAAAAAGAAAAATCCCTGTATAACCTTAAAGGCGTTATACAGGGAAACATAGCTCTCGTTTGTTTTTCATCAACTGCCATCAGTGCGAATCATTACGCGCCTAGGCAGCTACAATTTATTTTACGTAAAAAACACGGTTAGGCTTACGCGGTGCTGCTGGCGGAACATTACCATCAATGTAGCCGAGAATACAATGACCTACGCCCTCGTATTCACCCTCGATGCCCCAATCCTTAAGCATCTGCTTACCTTCCTCGCTCTCAAATTCCTCCTTAGCGCGGTTAATCCAGCAGCTGCCAAGGCCGAGAGCATGGGCTGCCTGCATCAGGTTGCCCATCACCAGGCTGCCGTCATAGGGGGTGTGCTTGCTGCTTTTAGGCCCCAATACGATCAAAACCACAGGCGCACCGTAGAAGGTATCGCTTTTAGTACCCATAATCTCCCTATTCATCACAGACAGCTTGTCGCGCACCTCTTTATTGGTAACAGCAATAATGATGATTTCCTGCTTGCCATGGCCGGTTGCGGCATAAAGGCCGGCTTCAATAACCTGGTCAATAAGCTCCTGCGGCACCATGTCTGCCTTATAGCGGCGGATGCTTCTG
>CAVAHH010000178.1:0-4293 GCA_963588395.1 bacterium | reverse complement strand
CAGCTATACTATGTGCATGCCGTTTTTGCCGGTTTACCTTTTGCGCGAGCTGCACGTGACGCAGGCTGATGTCAATTTTTGGACAGGCATCACCTTTGCTGTCACCTTTATGGGCAGTGCGGCGATGGCACCCTATTGGGGTGCGCTGGCTGACCATGTGGGGCAGCGCAAGATGGCTATCCGCGCCGGTTACGGCCTGGCGCTGACTTACTTTTTGACGGGTGTATGCCAGGACGTGTATCAGCTTTTAATGGTGCGTATACTTTGTGGCGTTATTGCTGGTTTTGTGCCTGCGTGTATGTCCATGGCCTCGTCCTCCCTGCCCGAAGAGCGCATGGGCTGGGGCATGGGGCTGATGCAGACGGCCGTGGCCAGCGGTACGATTATGGGACCTTTAATGGGCGGTTATCTGAGCAGCTGGTTTGGTATGCGTGCCTCCTTTTATGTTGGCAGTGTGGCCTTGTTTGTGGCAACGAGCGCGGTGGCGTGCATTGTGCGTGATATGTCGGTACTGAGCAAGGGAAAGCACGCAGCAGGCAGTTTGCTGGCCGACCTGCGGGAGGCCTTGCATAACAAGGGATTGCTGTACGTTATGGCGATGTTTTTTATGGTGCAGACCTGCGTGATGCTCATCCAGCCATTGATTACGCTCTATGTGGGCGAGCTGATGCATGATATGGGAGATGCTGCGATAAAAATGTCCGGTATAGTTTTTTCCTTATCAGGCTTTACAGGTATCATCGCGGCACCGTTTTGGGGCAAGCGGGGACAGCGCTTTGGCTACGTGCGCACGTTTTGCGTTGTCACCTTCATTGCAGGCTTCATCAATCTGTTTCAGGTGTTTATCGCCAACGTGTGGCAGTTTGCGGCCATCCAGTTTGTTTACGGCCTGTTTCTGGCAGGTGCTGTGCCCAATATTAACGCCAACCTTACGCGGGTTACGGCCCAAAATATGCGTGGTAAGGCCTTTGGTCTGGTGACGAGCGCGCAGCAGTTTGGCGGTGTGGTGGGACCGCTTGCCGGCGGCGTGCTGGGTAGCTTTATGAGCTCGCGCTATGTTTTGGTTACTACCGGCTGCGTTTTGATGAGCGTTGCTTTGTATTCGTACTTTACGCATGTACGGGGAGTAACAGAGAAAGAATAAAATTGTATAAATGAATTTATGGAATATAAAAACAACAGTCAATTAGGCTTGGCTGTTGTTTTAGTTTGCAGAAAAATGTGCGGAAAACGTTACAATAAGTGTGGGTGAAAGCGTGAAAATGTGATAGTAAAAGTCTTCCGACTAATAGCTGTTAGATGTGCATTAAAATAACGCTTCTGTGTATGCTAGGTAGAGAGAAACACATTAGCGTTATTCTAATAAACTTTATTAATCCCTCGGCCTGGCAGTGAGCCACTGGCGTTTTTGCTCTCCCTTGGGGAAGAGCTGGTGGTCAAACCACATGTAAAAGAAGCGTTCCGCAGGCACAACATTGTAGCCATCCTGCAAGTGATCACTGGTGTCAAAGGGGTCTGCCATAAGCAGCACGTCATCACCTGTATGCGTCGTGCCCATGCTGTCATAGCCGATGATGACGCGCCAATGGCCACCCCAGTCAATGTTTTCTACAATAATCGGCGTATTATTTTTCAAATTGCTTCTGACAAACTTGAGAAAATCCTCATAATTGTCGGGAGTTTTGTCTTTAGCAGAGGAATGCACTTCCCAGCCCAGCTTTTCAAAATAGGCGCTCATGCCCTTGGTGTTGGTGCCGACGGTTTTGCTGGTGCCCATAATTTTTGCAACTGCCAGCTCGTCATCAATGGTTTTGCCCTTAAAGTGGGTCACAACCATGTTGGCAGCAGCAGGACCGCAGGTATAGGGGGTGATTTGCTGTGTGGTGGCAAATTTTTGCAGGATGAGCAGGTGGTCGTTGGGCTGCAGGTTATAAATATCCGGCTGCGCAAAGTAGGGAGAGCCCTTGATATCATGCTTGCCCGCAAACTGTGCTGCCCCGCCGGTAGCTTCGCTGCTTGTGACGTCACCTGTGGCAATAGGCATAGCGTCATATTGCTGCACCAGCCAGACGAGACCGGCAACGATTAGAAGCAGGCAGATAGCGAGAGTAGTTGCCTTGTTTAGCTTCATAGAGTGCTCCTTTCATTGGCTGGCTGTCGGCGGCTCAGATATTTTTTTGCAGCCTCCAGCAGGTCTTCATAATTATTGGCCAAATTGCCACTTTGCACACGCTGCAAAAGGTAGGTCAGGATATCCTTAATTAGTGGCTGCTCTACTAGCTTAAGCAGGCTGTTTCCCTTTAGCGCCAGGTCGCTGATTGCTACCGGCATGCGTGTGCGTGCCAGCTCTGTAACCTGCTGGCCAAGCTGGCGTCCCTCTGCCATCAGCTGCTTGTTGTCACGGGCGTGCGTTGCTCCCATATCTGCCAAAAACACCTCTGTGAGCAGTTCGTAGGCCTGCGTCAGCCTTACCTGGCTGCGAAAGCCTGCGCTTTGCGCTTCGCCGCGCACCCAGCGCAATAATGCACGTTCGCCTGTGAGTAGCATAGGGGCAAAGCGCATGTGCTGTGCTACCAGCCAGGTTATGAGGTGAGTTTGCTCCTTATTAAAACAAAAGCGTGTCAAAAAGGCTTGCGCCATTTTGGCGCTTTCGGCTTCATGCCCGGGGTCTGTTGGCTGCCCTTCTTTGTTAAGCTTGCGGATATTTGGCAGTCCCTTGCCTAGGTCGTGCAGCAAAAGCGTCCAGCGTATTTCCTGGCGGCAGGGACTGCTATCGATAGCGAGCAGAGTATGCTCCCAGGTATTGTATATGTGGTATTTGGGGTTTTGCTCTAGTCCTACAAGATGAGCGGCTTCGGGTAAAATGGGTACCTTGGTGTATTGACCGTTTGTCTTTATGCGGCAGCAGGACGTTAAAACACCCGTGGCCATCATCAGCATCAGTCCCCTGCCTGCGTATTTGGCAAGCAGCAGCTTTTGCAGCTCAGTACGCACGCGCTCCAGGGAAAGGCCTTCGCAGCGTGCGGCAGGAAAGTCAAAGCCATGCGGCAGGTAATAGGGAGTGCCAATTTGACCATATGGAGGCAGGCTTTCACAGCCTTCCTGCACGTAGGTAAAGCCAAGCTGGGCCACAAAGCGGCAGGCACGTAGCATCCTCAGGGCATCCTCCTCGTAGCGCTTGTGGGCATTGCCTACGGTGCGTAATATTTTGTTCTTTAAATCCTGCACACCGCCAAAATAGTCATAAACCTTGCCATTTATATCCATAGCCATGGCATTGATGGTAAAATCACGGCGGCTCAAATCCTCCCTAAGGGAGGAGCAGAACCAGGTTTCCGACGGCTTGTGGGCATCGCTGGCATCGTAACGCTCGCCACGGAAGGTGGTAACCTCGGTGGGTATGCCTTCTAAAACGATGACGACACAGCCGAAGTTGTGTCCCAGTCTGTCTATAGTATCCCAATTATGGGCAGCACAGACGGCAAGCACCTCCTCAGGTGTGGCGCTGGTGGTGATGTCGTAGTCATGCGGTCTTTTTTGCAGCAGCAGGTCGCGTACCGCACCGCCGACAACGTAGGCCTTATGTCCTGCTGCCATCAGTGCCAGCAATATTTTTTTTGTATACAGTGGTAGCTCAAAGCCTTTAATACTCAATGCCATCATCCTTTAGCTTGTAGTCAACGTTAATGCCAAAATACTCCCAGAGGATTTCCTTTAATTCTTCTCCGGTTGTAATTTTATAGCGGTATTTTACGCGGCCGCCCAGGTAAAATTTGAGATAATTGCCGCGGATAGTTATATTGCAGTCCTCGCGGAAGATGGACAGCTTTTTGGTGTTGATAAAGGGGGACTTGGGATGGGCGTCGCACCAGAAGCTGGCAGTGATAAAGTCCTTATCAATCTGCGGTTCTTCTGTAAAGCCCATAAGGCGCTTCCAGACCTTACCCTTTTCCTTTTGCCACAGCAGCCAGCCCCAAAATTCGCTCTTGGTAAATTTGTATTGGCTGATGCCATCGCTCTGCACAAGGCCTTCGGTGAGCTCGAGCGGTACACGCGGACTTTCGCTGTTTACACCTACGTCGGTAAAATAGCGCTTGCCGCCGATAGCGACGCACATGACGCGATGACGGCGTAGCTGGTAGGTTTCCATCTTGTCGATAAAGCGGGCAGCGAAGCTGGTTACGTCAAAGCCTAATGATTCTAACAGCCAGTTGTAGAGGCCATTAAGCTCAAAGCAGATGCCGCCGCGGTTGTGCAATATAATCTTTTCAAACATATCCTGACGCTTGAGTG